>NZ_LARL01000010.1:0-76792 GCF_000980295.1 Odoribacter sp. N54.MGS-14
AAACTCAATTTTCATACCTCCGCTGAATGTTTCTTCAAAAATATTTCCTAATGTTGCACTTGCTGGTTGACTCTGCCATCTATTTTCAAGAAAACCGACATGACTTAGGTAAGCTTCATCCGTCAACTGTTTGGCATGTACAGGACATTGTTTTACACAAGCATTACACTTGATACAAATACCGGAAACCTCAGAAGGATGATCCTGCCGGATAGCCCCCATAGGACAAACTTTTGCACAACGTCTGCAATCGATGCACGCATTGGTCGTAACAGGTTTTGCTTTCAGGAAATTCACCACCTCTTCATCCCTTCCTTTGGGTTTATAATACCCACCGTAATCAGGAGCCCCTTGTCCCGGAATCTTTATTCCGGTAAATTCTCCTGGTTGCAATATTCTTCTCACGATCTCTGCCGAAAACTGTTCTGCCTTTTCCAGATCTTCCCGGTCGGGACGCCCGGTAGCCAACCGGGTCGTGAAAGAATGCTGACCGACAAAAGCCGCAGCAGCTATCGGATGAAACCCTCTATATCTTAAAATATCATACAGTTCGATGAGCGCATTCCCATAGGACCGATTCCCATAAACCACAACAGGTACCGCCCAGGCCCCATTACTCTGCCAGGTGGTCAAGTAGTTCAATAACAGATTCGGTAAACGGCCGGCGTAAACAGGCAGACCGACAATAGCCAACTCCGATTCCCGAATATCAGGCACTTTCTTCCGCCCCGACGGCAACGTAAAGTCTTTCACTTCCGTCACGACTTCCGGTAATAACGTAGTGATACATTTTACCAAATGGGTAATCACTGTTTTAGTTGTGCCTGTCGGACTAAAATAGACCGCATGTACTTTCTCTATTTTCATAAAGTATCGGATAAACTGTCTGTCAAAATCTTTCCCACCCGATCAATCCCGAACAAAGCTGCAATTTTATTCCGGTAAAACCAATAAATCATGTTTATTAATTTTGAATAATTTGCATATATCATCTAATTCCCAAATCTGCTTATCGCTATTATTCGTACCGATCAACTCCGGCACGATATTCCCTTCGACAGGGGCGCATTTGGATTTTTCACAGAAACAGGAAGTCGGGCAAAAGAGATAATCCATCTTGTTTTCATCATTGAAATAATCGGTTTGACATGTTTTCCGTTCAGAACAGGTTTTACTTCATTGCCTGTACAAGGATAAAAGCCCGATTTTAAAGAAATTCTAAAGGTTTTTCCCAAAGTAACCGTTCAGCACAAAGTATTGCCTCCGTCCCTGTGGACTAACAAACATTCACAAAATATCATTTCCCTTATAAAATGATTTATATATCTTTGCCGTCACGTAAAAATTGCGTGGAGTTGCCGGATCGTTGTCTCGTCCGGCAATGAAAAGGGAATCAGGTGTAAATCCTGAACAGATCCACTGCTGTAAGTTTCATAACACTTTTCGGACGTGCTTTATCCACTGTTCCTCATTCGGAATGGGAAGGAAACCGAAAAGGAAACAAGTCAGAAGACCTGCCACGTGATTCATTGTTTAACGTTCAAAGGGAAGAAGAACATAAACGTCAGTAAATCATGCTATTCAAAAAAATTCTCTGTTTTTTCATATTTGCCGTAATAGCAGGGCTATTCACAGCCTGTGATTCCGCAGGAACGGATTATCCCTACGGGCCGGTGAGCCAAGGTAATATCGAAGCCCTTGTTCTCAATGAAGGGGGAATCAATCAGAATATGGGCGGTATCTCCGTTTTAAACAAAGACGGATCAGTCATTCCGGATATTTTCCGGGAAGTGAATCACCGACCGCTTGGTGATGTGGCCCAATCCATCACCAAGATCAACGGTAAATATTTTGTGACTTTGGACAACTCCAAAAAAATCGAGGTTATAGATCCCGAAACGTTCGGTTCCGTCGGTACAATCCTCTATACCCAAGCGGGATTTCCACGCCAGATCGTAGCCATTTCCCCGACAGAAGCTATCGTATCCGATTTGGAGAGACAACTGGTGCGTATCCGGACTGTGGAACCTTATGGCGAACCTCTGGAATATATCTCCATACCGCGATCGGTCGAATATCTGGTAACGGTAGATAATAAAATCTTCGGAATGACTACCGGCGGAATATATGTCTTCGATACCGACAATATCAGCAAAAAAGCTGTCCGGGTCATCCCGGAAGTAAAAAACGACGAAAATACCAAAACCTGCCGGATGCTGGTCGATAAATACCAAAGAGTATGGGCCTTGATGAACATCCGAGAGGGAAATCGAGTCTGCGGAATAGAATTGGTTTGTATCGACCCCCACCAAGAAAAAGTCGAGGTCTCTTATATCCTTCCCATCAGTGAAAAGGCAAATCCACAAGCAGGAGACGTAATCGGTACAATCACCTATAATCGCACGGATATCGATCCTACACTGAACTGGATTTATTTCAACGTCAAAACCTGTAAAAGTAACACGGCAGCAGGGATTACCTCTGTCCAAAGTGTTTACCGGATGAATGTCGGCACGGGAGAATTCGAACACTACCTCGATCTTCCCGGAATCGATATGATGTATGGGTTTTCAGTCAGTCCGCAAGGAGAGGTCTATCTATGTGACTGTCTGGATTACAGTGCACAACGCGGTTATATCCGGAATTACAAAAAAGACGGTTCCATCCGGAATTTTCGAGTCGGTATCTATCCTAGCCAAGTGTATTTCCCCTAATTAGCCTAGCGACATGAACCTATACAAGAGTCTGATCTTCATTTTATACCTCGGCATATTCCTTGGGTCGGGATTCCGCACTCCTGCCCAATCCCGGGATTCGATCACCCTATACGGCACATTAGACACCGTGCAGGTCATCCGCCAACGTATACAACACGCCAACGAGGCAAACGCAGGAGCCCGGGTAACCCATATTTCTCCAGCCGTTTTACAAGCCAACAAAACCCGCTCGCTGGCCGAACTCCTGACCGACCATACCTCTATTTACATCAAGAGTCTGGGAACAGGAGCATTATCGACAGCTTCTTTCCGTGGAACCAGCGCTTCCCAAACACGGGTAAACTGGAACGGGATCAATATCACACCTCCTTTATCGGGTACTTTCGATTTTTCACAGATCCCGGTCTTTTTTACAGATAACATCAACCTGTACTATGGCAGCAGCCATGTAAAAAACGGTACCGGAGCTATCGGAGGTAGTGTGAATTTATTCACAGACACCGATTGGAACCGAGGCGTAAATGGACGGGTACTGGCAGAGTATGGATCGTACAACACATATACCGTCGGTGGACAGGCGAATATAAGCGGTAATAAATCGGCTTCAAAGACACGATTATATTATCAGCATTCCGACAACGACTATACCTATCTGAATAAAGTGCTGACCAATACTCCTTTCCGTGAAAAAAGGCAGGATGCCGCTTACTCTCAATTCGGAATTATGCAGGAAGGCTATTTCAGAGTATCTCCCTACACCCGCCTGACAGCTGTCGCCTGGTATCAGAAAAATTACCGTAACCTCCCCCAACCGCTCGGTGTAGTCAACCGCTCCCAGGAGGATCAGGAGGAAAATAATTTCCGGGGATATGCCGGACTCGATTTCAGCCGGGGTATCCATGAATTACATGTAAAGGCTGCCTGGCTGTATTTCTGCCAAACTTACGATATCCGGTATGACGGAGGTTTATTCGATCCCAAGGGAAACAAAAACCGCTCTAACACGGCACAGGTCGTGGCCGATTATACGTACTCCCCGACCGATAAGCTTATTCTCAACACGACGTTAACCTATTCTCACGACCTGATCCGGGTGAGTAGCTACATAGACATCGACTCATCGAAATATACGCTCGACGGTATCGATTTTGATATTCCTCAGGTGGAATCCCCTTTCAGCCACCACCGTAACATACTCTCCTGGCAAACTTCCGCTTTGTGGACGCCTATCCGGTGGATGATGATCAACGGACAATATATGTTCGAACATAACGACAATCGGAATGTATCCACCTGGTCGGCAGGAATAGTATTCAATCTATTGAAAAAAGAATTAAAATTGAAAGGAAGTACTGCTTATAATTATCGTTTCCCCAGTATGAACGACCTATATTGGCGCCCCGGCGGTAATCCGGATGTAAAGCCGGAAGAGGGGTATTCTTACGATGCTTCTATTTCTTACCGGAAGAGTATAAACAAACATCTCTTATTCGATGCCGAAGTTTCCGGTTATCTAATGAACATCGACAACTGGATCCTTTGGCTCCCCAAAGACGGAAACCAATGGGTGTGGACTCCGCAAAACAAACGAAACGTACGTTCCTATGGCGTGGAACTTTATGGAAAAACCACTTTCCACTACGGGGAACTCGTATCTTCTCTTTCGGGTAATTACAGCTGGTCACAATCCCGGACCCGCAAGAAACAACACGTAGACGACAACGCCTATATGCGGCAAATTCCATATGTACCGCGATTCAAGTGGAATCTGCGCTGGAATATCGATTATAAAGATGCTTTTTTCGTCTGGCAGATGACTTACACCGGCCGGCGTTTCATTACTACCGACGAATCATATGCCACGGATCCCTATTCCGTACATAACCTCTTGCTCGGTTACCGCTACTCCTTCCGGAATGGGACAAGCCTAACCCCTCAGATGCGGATAGATAACCTGTTCGATACCTACTATGAGTCGACCCAATATTATCCCATGCCTTTGCGTAATTGCTTGTTCTCGCTTTTATTCGAATTTTAATTGAATCATATAAATCCTTTAAATAAATAGAAACCATGAAAAAATTTAATTTTACGCTTTTAGTTTGCCTCCTGTTAGCAGGAATATTCGCATCATGTGACGATGACGACAAATATCCGGTTCCTCCCGAAGTATCTATCGAGAGTGTAAACGGAGTGTTCGCAATGCCTCAGGAAGACTCTATCGTACTGAAAGCGAAAGTAGAAAGTCCGCTGCCAACCACACTGAGCTGGTCCGTCAAAGGAAATGAAGTCTCTAAGGATACAGTATTTACTTTCAAAATGAACGAATTGGGGACCTACGATGTTAAATTAACCGCGACCAATGCCGATGGAGTGACTTCTGCCACAACATCCATCGAAGTGTACGGTAAATACAAATACGGTACTTTTGTTTTAAATGAAGGTTACCAGGCCGATCCTTCTACATTGATATTCATCAGCCCGAAAGGTATTCTCACGGACAGTGCCTATTACAAAGCAAACGGCAGCATGCTGAGCCTTCTTTCCCAAGACTTATTTATCGCCAACAACAAACTGTATATCATTTCACAAAAAAGCGGAGACGACGGTTATCTTATCGTTGCCAATGCAGAAACCCTGAAAAAAGAAGCCGGCTATAAGACCGAACTGGAAGATAAAGTAAGCAGTCCGACTCATGTTGCCGTACTGGGAGACGACGATATCTATCTGCGCGACAACGAAGGAATTAAGGTATTCCACCCATCCAGCGGCGAACTCTTTCTCATCGAGGGAGCTGAAAGGGCTAATAAGAATACCATGGCTGTAACGGAAGGGAAAATATTCGCTGCAGCAGGAAATAACGTCCTTGTGATCGAAAAAGGAAAAAACAAAATCTCCAAATCGATAGAATTCAATGATCCGGTCAGAGGAGTCGTCAAATCGTCGGACGGTAACTTGTGGGTATCCACTTCGGCCGGGGAAATCTCTAAGGTCGATGCCCAAAATTATACTATTATCAAAACCAATACTTTACCGGGAGATGCCATTAGCACTCAGTCGGCCTCATACACTTCTACTCCGTGTATTACAGCACAAGGAGATACTTTGTACATGAACGGCACAGGTACCAAAATCTATCGTCACATTTTTAGTAAAAACCAGACGGATCTGATGGTCGATGCGGCAAACATAGTGACAACAACTAGTGTTTACAATACCATAGCCGTCAATCCGGTTACAGGCGAAGTCTATCTGAATACAATCAAAGGATGGGGTAACGACCGTCTGATCAACCACATCAGTGTATTCGATTTCAGCGAAACCGAACCGAAATTGAGCGCCAATTATAAGAATCATACCAATTATCCAGCCGGAACATTCTTTACTTATAATTTTCAATAAAAGAATTTTGTAAATGAAAAAATACTATTCTTTATTTCTATTCTGGAGTCTGCTTACAGGTCTATCGACCTCCTGTAGTGACGACAACAAAAAAGATCCGTATCTTCCTACTCCGCCTCAGGTTTCTATCGGAAATCCAAGTGGGCAAACCACCTGTTTACCGGGTGAAACGATCGAGTTAAAAGCGATTCTGAACAATCCGTTACAGACCACTTTCCAGTGGCAACTGAACAAAAAAACGGTTTCCACAGACTCAATCTATCGTTTCACCTCTCAGGACCCCGGTAGTTTTGAAATTATCCTGACCGCAACCAATCAGGACGGCAAGGATTCCGACACCTTATTTCTGAAGGTCAACGGTAATCGGTTCGCGATCTCCGATCTGAAAAATTGGACCGGTAACGGAGAAAACACCTCGGTCTTTGCCATTCAATGGGTTACAGGGGAGCATCCACAAGAACCGGCAGACCAGGAAGTTTTTTTCATTGCCTGGGGATATCGTTGGAATAAAACGGAAACTCTTACAGGAATCGATATGCTCAAAGCTATTGCCAAGAACGATCCCCGCCTTTATGTCGCCTTATCAGGAAATTATATCAAAGGATTCGGTTATGACGGTAATAACGACGGTAAAATCGAACTGAAAAGTTCTACTTTACATCTGACACAAGCTGATTTTACAAACGGGCTCTACGAACTCTCCGAATACGATTCTGACGAATTGAAACCGTTAGATGCAGCCGATTATTGGATGGGATCGAACGATGCCTATACCACCTACTGGCTCGGTTCGGGCAATCAGGTGCCGACAGCTGCCGACTTTGAATATTCTCAGACATTTGTCGACAATCGCCAACTTGAAAATCTCTCCTGGGATGTATGGACACTTTCTCCCATCGATTACACGTCTATGGTCAATGTATCCCCCATCCCCCGATTGATCAAAGCTGCAGAAGCAAATAAATAAAAAGTTAAAACGGTGCCAACAGGTAAAAACTGATGCGCACCGTTTTCTTTTTATTCAAAAACCTTCCCGGTCATTTTTTCAATAATCCGGTCAAGTCCTCGAAAGAAGTCAGTATAGTAGACATTCCATTTTTTTCCCAACTCATTTCATGCGGGGAAATAACCGTCAATACGGGTAAATTTTTTCTATCGGCATTTCCGGGCAGACCGGAATAACCAAAACGATTCAGAGCATTGACACACCAATGCCAAAGGCAGGGATCGTCCGTCCTGACGACAACTTCCTGATAATCCTGTACGATGGGGAAATAGCCCCCACGTCCCCGGTCAAAACATATTTTCCGGTGATCGAACAAACAGTCCAGTCCATCGTTAAAGACCATATCCTCCGTAACGCCACACTGCAATCCTTTTCCAGGCGCGAGCAACCACAGCCGGTCGGCCTGGATCAGTGCCTGGTCGATATCGTGGGTAGACAGCAGAATGGTCTTATGTTGTTCGCGGGCAATGGTATGCAATAAAGTCATGATCTCGATACGGCTTACCACATCCAGGAAAGCTGTGGGTTCATCGAGCAAAATCAACGGACATTCCTGCACCAATGCTTTGGCGATCATCACTTTCTGCCGTTCCCCGTCCGACAATTCGGCCACGTAATTTGTAGCTTTATGGGATATTCCCACTGCCGTAAGAGCCTCTTCGACGAGCTTATGATCTTCCCGGTTCAAACGGCCCCAGAATCCGGTATGGGGCTGACGCCCCAAGCTTACCAGTTCATATACGGTCAATCCGCCGGCCTGTGTCTTATCGGTCAGTACGACGCCGATCTTGCGCGATTTTTCCCGTTCGGAATAATCCCTCAGCGGACGTCCTTCAAGCCATAATTCACCTTCCAAAGGCAATTGAAAAGCCGAAAGAGTACGCAACAGAGTAGATTTGCCTGCCCCGTTAGGACCTAACAGACAAGTCAACTCTCCCGCCCACAAATCGAAAGACAGATCCCGGTGTACCACTGTAGAACCGTTCTTACCATGAGAGTAGCCGATAGCCAATTGACGGGCTGCAATTACAGGTAAAGTCTCCATAATCAATTGAAATATTGAATTTTACGCTGTTTGACCAGAATATAGATAATGACGGGAGCACCCAAAACGGGAGTGATGGCGTTCAATGGCAAAATCCCCGTTTCGCCGGGTAATACACTGATCAGATTACACAACAGGGCTACCGCCCCTCCCAGCAATAAGGTCACAGGCATCAGGGAATTGTGGTTCGAAGTACCCAGCATCAAGCGGGCAATATGCGGCACGGCCAATCCGATAAAAGCGATAGGCCCGCAAAAGGCGGTTGTTATTGCCGTCAGCATACCGGTCGCAATCAATAACAGATTGCGGGTAAGCCGCACATTCACACCCAGATTTTCGGCATACCGGTTTCCCAACAATAAGGCATTCAAAGGTTTGATCAACATGACCGATAAAACCAAACCGGCGGTAATCGAAACGACAAATACAGGCAATTGCCCGGAAGATACTCCGCTGAAATTTCCCAATCCCCAGATCATATAAGAATGTACTCCTTCGGCCGTAGAGAAAAAATTCAATAATGAAATCACCGAGGAGGTGATGTATCCGATCATGATCCCAATAATAAGTAGCATCAAATTATTCTTTGTAAAAGCAGAAAAGAACAGCAAGATTCCCATAACGATCATAGCCCCGGCAAAAGCTCCGGCCAATACCGCCAGAAAACCGGATATACTGAAAACCCCGGCAGTAATACTTCCTCCACCGAGCAACATCACCAAGGCCACACCCAGGCTAGCCCCGGTATTGATCCCCAATATCGAAGGTCCTGCCAGCGGATTACTGAAAACGGTTTGCAACATCAACCCCGAGACAGCCAAGGCTGCTCCACACAGCAAAGCAGTTATCCCTTGCGGAATACGCGATTCCAGCAAAATGAACCGCCAGCTCTCCCGTTCTACGGCATGTCCGCACAAAATATCCCATACTGCGCCTGCAGGAATACGTACCGAGCCTACCCATAAGTTCGCCGCGAACAACAGAAGGATCGATACGATCAAACCGATACTATATTTCCATCCGGATGGTAAAGATTTCATTTTTCCAATCTTTTAAAATAACGGCACTCTCCTGCCGGTAACACTCCCGGGTGAAAAATCCGGATCAGATCTTCCAACAGCCGTTCGGGATGAAAAGGGGTCTCTGTATAAAAAGGTACCTGTCCCGAATTACATCCATACACCTGCCCGGTTTGAAAGGCCCGGAAACCGGCATATGAAGCGTAGTCGGACTTTAATTCGGTCAGGGTTTTATCTTGTTGCCGGTTGTATTTGAATAACCAGAAATCGGCATCCTGCCCGCGGTCAAATACCGTTTCAAAAGACAAAGGAATCGAACCGCTATGTTCGTCCTCCGCCCACATATAAGTAGCCCCGGCATCCTGATACAACCGTCCGGTCGTGCTTTTTCCTCCGGGTACATACCAGGCGGAACCGCTTTTCAATTCAGATATCACCGTCGGCCGCTGATTTACAGACTTGACCAAATCACACAGCTGTAAATAATCCGCACGGACAGCAGTGAATAACGAATCAGCCTGCCGCCGTTTCCCGAAAAGCAAACCGAAAAAACGCATCCATTCAGACCGCCCCAAAGGAGAGGTCTCCATATAATCGGCACATTCGATAATCGGTATCCCTAATTTTTCAATCCGGCCATAACCTCCACTATTTTCAAAAGGGGAGAGCAGGATAGCATCAGGATGAAAGTCGATTATTTTTTCAATATCCGGATTCATAGAATTTCCGGCGTCGACCATTCGCCCGGAAGCACAACGATTTTGTATTTCAGGTATTTCGATATATTGCAGATCACATATTCCACCAATCCGATCGATTGCCCCCAGTTCGGACAGAAGCCCGCAATGTACCGAAGAATATACCAATGCTTTTTCCACCGGCGTCCGGACCAAGGTTCCTTCAGGCAATCCTACCGGCAATTCAGTTTCCCGGCCGACCAAAACATAGGTATGTAAAATCCGGGCCGTATCCCAAGGGTTTTGCACCCGCACCAATATATAATGTTCACTCGAATCTATCCGAATCCGCCCGGCATATTCCATCCGGAGCGCGGACAAAGCGTCTTCTGCAGAAGCCGAATGCTTACTTTTACAACCTACCCCAAGAGCCAACAACAGCCCCAGCAACCAAAACCGCATCAATCTATCCATATCTCAATGATCAAATCCATCCCGGGACAATACTCCCCGGGTATAATAATGTTTCACTTCACGCATTTCTGTTACGAGGTCAGCCAAAGCCAGCAAAGCTTCGGAAGCATAACGCCCGGTAATCACCACCTCTGTCCCTGTGTCACGCAGCCCGATGACTTCCAGTATTTCTTTATCGGAGAGCAAACCAAAATACACAGCTATAGTCAGTTCGTCCAGGATGACCAGGTCCCATTCACCCGAAGCCAGTATTGCCGCACATTCCCGGAGTCCTTCCTGGACAAGGCGTACGTCTTCGTCTTCGGGCCGGTGATCAAGGAAACATCCTCTTCCAAACTGCCGGACCGCCAACCGCCCGGGGAAACAGGCTTCCAGCCGGGTTTCGTTATATTTCATGCTTTTGACAAACTGCCCGATAAACACCCGTTTACCAGCACATAAAGCACGTACCGCCAAACCGAATGCAGCCGTTGTCTTACCTTTACCGTTTCCGGTATAAACCTGAAGGTATCCCTTTGTTTCCATTGAAGCGTAAAAGTACAAAAAATGCCTTTCCTTACAAAATACGAAAAGCCCCCTGCCAACTAAAAGCTGCAGGGAGCCGTCCGATGTAAATTATTTCCTTCAATTTTGTTCCAATTCTCCGTTTTTAGCCTGTTCGAAAGTCGGATTATAAGCATTATGCCCGACAACCCAAGAAGTATCATCCGTCAATCCCCCGATTGCTTTTTCCAATCCTTTAAAAGATACCAGACCTAACTGGTACTCGATATTGATCACTCCGACATTTTCCAAGGCTCCAAAACAATCCAGATTAGTCAGGACATTATTACACCAACTTTCCTGACTCTTATTATGAGTGGTCAATACCAACTTCCCGACTTTTTTCAAAACGGGAGTATAGATTTCCTGTAACATGCTCACAAAAGATCCATTCACATAGCTGGTTTTGATATTCAATTCACCCGTCACCTCCTCCAAGGCCGGAAAACGAAGGGCATCACAGACTCCGGTATAGGTCATGTTATTCACTATCCTTAAAACCGGAAATTCCGTCGGCTGTACTTTTTGTCCGAATCCTTCGGAAAGGGTCAATTTCCCGCTAATCTCTGTCAAATCAGGAAAACGAAGCACACCCAGGCTGGCACCATATGCCTGACTCACCGACAAAGTCCCTATTTTCTTTAATCCGGGGAAGTTGTATTCTACCCGTCCGGTAATAGTTGCAGGCATATTACTTACCGATACATTCTGCACCTCTTCGATTCCTGAAAAAGAAATTCCAGGTACCCCGTTAATGGTCAGATTCGTATTCAAGATTTTACCACCCTTTAACGTCAAAGCATTTTTCCCGGTTATCTGCAGAGCATCTACTTCGAGACCGGTCAGATCCAAGGAAGTCAAGGCATCCAAATTGTTTAAAATACAATTGTTCAAATGTACTCCCTTAAACTGGGCCAGTAAAGAAATATCCTGTAATTTATTCAGCCCATTGAGCGAACATTGTGAACCGATGGATTTCAACGCGGAGAAAGCGTCAATCGAAGTAACCTCATTCAAACTACTCAGGCTTAACGAGCCACCAATAGAGGTCAGGGCATCGAATCCCTTTAATTCGCTGATTGCCATACCGGACAGGGTGAAATTACCCCCGACTGTTGTCAGGTTCGGGAAACCGTTGAAAGCCGTCAATGCGCTCATCGAGGAGAAATCAAAATTTCCATCCACTTCCTTCAATGCTCTCAATGAGCTGACCTCCGTTATTGCCATTCTGGTTAAAACAAAATCACCTTTCACTCGCGTCAATGCAGGCAAACTCAACTCTTGTATCTTATCAGATGCATCGATACTGAATCCTCGCAGACCGACTTCAGTCAAAGACTCCAAACTGACTTTTTCCAAATTTTGAATGTAATAAATTTTAAACCCACCGAGTGATTTTACTGAAGGAAAATTCATTTCTTTTACTTGATGCGTCCACCACAATTCAAAATAATCGGCGACTTGCTCCAATTGGGTGAAGTCCAAAGTTTCAACAGCATTCATCTGCTCCAATTTAATAGCAGATGCCGATTTTAATGCCGGGAAAGCTAACTCTCTCACCCTATAAACATTACTCAATACTAATTGATTTCCAATCAAACTTAATTTCGGGAAAGTCAACTTTTCCGGGGCATTCAAGACACCGTTCACTTTCATGGATAAATTTTCTCCGATTACCGATAAGGCCGAAAAATCTATATCTTTCACATCTTTAATCTGAATCGACAAATTTCTTCCTACCTCTTCCAATGCAGGCAAACTCAACGTTTCAACGGTATCAGCTCTGAAAGTCAATTCTGAAGCTACTTTTTTCAAATTTGGCAATTTGATCTCCCGTATCCACCGAAGTCCAATGGTTGCATTCTGTATTACACGTCCCATCACCAATCCACCAACCTGCTCCAAATTTTCCAAACCGGCAAATGAAGTTCCGGCATAAGTCGGATTTATGGTCACCGTCCCGACAACCTCTTTCAGTGAGGCCAAAGCTGCCAAAGAAGTAAGGGAGTCTTCCTTCACAGTTCCTTCTTCTTTACCGATAACCAAATTTCCATTGACTTTATTGATCCCCTGAGCAGCAAAGGCTTCCAAATCTTCAACCGAAGTCAGACGAACATCTCCTTCGCTACCCGTCAAGGTTCTCCGTACTATATATTTGTAAACACGCTGAGTATTATTGTAAGCAGTTACTGTAAAATTTTGTAACTTTCCCCAATCCTCAACTTCACCAGGATCCGGAGATATCCGGGCATTTTCACTACACAAAATCTCCATTGTCGCCCCCTCAAGAGAAAGATTTTCAGGGATACTCAAAATCAGACTATCTCCCTTAATTATCCCGGCATAGGAATCTCCCTGCTGAACCAGTCGGAATGAGGTGATGTAGTTTTCATTTCCGGAAAACAGGCTGTCATCGTCCTCGCAACTCGTCAGCGAAACAATAATGCCAAGCAACACAATATATATTAAATTATTTATCTTCATAGGTTTATCATTTTTTACATTTACAACTTTTTCAGCTGATTAATCTCACAGTTGAAAAACAGGCTTCATCTGTTACTCCTGAATAGCAGGTTTTATCCATTGCTGGTCTTCTACCAATTGCTTGTAAGTCGGATTGTACAAATTATTTTCCACACTCCATTTCTCTTCGGGACAGGTCAGGATGGCCTTTTTAATTGCCTCGTAAGAAGCTAGTTTCCCATGATCATGAATCCGGATTCCCCCCACTTTTTCCAAGCTGGACAAGAAATCCAGATTTTCCAGAGTTTGATTCAAATAACCGGTATTCTCATTATCTCCCCAGGGAGTTGGTCCGATCGGGCGCAGTTCCAATGTCCCCCCAACCTGCTTCAAAGCCGGATACAAGACCACGGCCGGTCCCCTCGATCCATAATAGTCATATCCGGTCTGAAACATCATATCCTCCCCGACCGTCGCCAGATTCGGAAAAGTCTTTTCATCATAATAGTCGATACTTATGATTGCCTTCCCTCCGATAGACTTCAATTCGGGGAAATGGTATTCCTTGATATTGGAATATAATTCAAAATTACCGGTTACTTCTTCCAGTGCAGGAAATTCGACGGCCTTTACATTGGAATTGGCCCAGTAAGAGAAATCCCCGTTAATTTTACGGATATTACCGATTTCAATGCTCCCTCCGTTCAGGCCAAGATAACCGATATTCAGTTTTCCCACTTCCCGGAAACCTTCTAATTTCGGGAAATATCCCGAAAGGTTATCCAAACTGATTTTACCTTTAAAAATATCGTCACCGATCACCGTCGTATTTTCCAATCCGGTACCGCTGAATCGCAATTCCTCGATTTCTATTCCCTGGATATCCAGGCGTTCTATACCTTTCGATACTACAAACACCTTCAAATTTTTCAAACCGGCAGGCAACTTCAAATATTCTGCCGTACAGTTCAATGACAGCTTCCCTCCGATTTTTTCCAAAGCCCCTAATTTTTCAGTATCCAGTCCTAAAAGTGTGACGTTTAAATCTTCGATTAAATTAGTCGAAATTTCATAAAGTTTACAAAGTGATGCCCCTTACAGGACGTTTGTTAATTGACTATTGACAAATACCAGTTTACTGTAAAACAACATACTTTAGGAAATATTTACATCATATTGATTATCAATCATTCAACATTCAATTTCCCTACTCATTTCCCTTTTTTTCAGCTGTTTTTTGATGGAAGTAAAGCTTCCAATCATTGTCAATTGTTAATTGTCATCGGTCAATTATTCCTCTTGTGGAAATCCACAAAAAAATCGAACGTTTTTCCATCGACATCCAATAGAATAATTCCAATTAAAAATCAGTACAACCGGCATTCTAATCCCAGAGAACACCAAGTTTCTGATCTTGGCAGGTCTTCTGACTTGCTTTATCTCCGGACGTCCTTCCCGTTCATGTAAAACAGTGGCGTGAGTAATGTCCAAAGACTTTAAAAAGCTTACAGCAGCGGGTCTGTTCAGGATTCACACCTGATTCCCTTTTCACCGCTCCGTTACGAAAATAACGAGCAGCACCAAAATCGACGGTAAAAGTACAAAAAAAGAGAGATGAAAGTTTATTTTAAGTAATTTTTTAAATCATTTTTAATATAAGGCGTAAAAATATACTGGGACAATCTTTACCAGCCGATTATTTCAAAAATACGAGCTTTGACATTTAAGATGCAATCAATTTGATTTATCAGTGCCAAGATATTGATTTACTCTTAAATACTCTTTCCTCTTGCTACCGTCACCAATAGAAAAGGAAAGAGTATAATTGAACAAACACCCGGTTCATTTCCGATTTTTACTTCCGGAGTTTTTCTGTCAATATGGGGACAATTTTATGTACATCTCCAACAATCCCCAAATCTGCTGCATTGAAGATCGGAGCATATTTGTCTTTATTGATAGCAATGATGTATTCTGATTCTTCCATACCGGCAAGGTGCTGAATAGCCCCTGAAATCCCCAGGGCAAAATACAGATCCGGCCGGACCGTCTTTCCGGTTTGCCCCACTTGGCGTTCGTGGGGCATAACCCCGGCATCGACCATTGCCCGCGATGAAGATACTTCGGCATTCAATGTTTCCGCTAAACGACCCAGCATGACAAAACCAGCCGTACTGCCGACACCACGCCCACCTGACACCAGCACTTTAGCTTCCGTTATGTCGATCCGGGTTTTCTGTTCTTTCACCGTTTTCAGAATTTTAACTCTGAATTTCGACGGGTCGAAACTGACTTTCATATTTTCAATCGTCCCCCGCCGTGCCGGATCTTTGGGTTTTGTACGCATCACTCCCGGCCGGACAGTAGACATTTGCGGACGATGTTCTTTACAAATGATCGTAGCCATCAGGTTACCACCGAAAGCCGGACGGGTCATCAGCAAATCATTTTCGGGCGAAATGTCCAGGCCTGTACAGTCGGCCGTGAGGCCGGTAGTCAGCCGGGCAGATAATCGGGGGCCCAGATCGCGGCCGATAGTCGTGGCTCCGATCAATACGATGGCCGGATGACGTTCACGGATAAATTGGCTGACAGCTTGTGCATAAGGCTCGGTATTGTACTCTGCCAATTCACGTTCGTCCACACACACGACAATGTCGGCACCATAAGCAATCAGCTCCTGAGCCTGGTCTTTCATATCATAACCGAGCAATAAGGCGATCACTTTCTCATTCAAGGTATCGGCAAGTTCCCGGGCTTTACCCAGCAGTTCCAATGCCACTTTTTGTATGATACCTTCGCGTTGTTCTACAAACACGCAGACGTCTTTATATTGGGATTTATCCATTGTATTCAAATTAACAATGAACGGTAAACGGAAGCAGACCTCAGCCAATGGCCGGAAAAAAAGTATATGTTCAAGGTATAAAAACTTAAGGTTTACCACAGTCTGTGGTCTGCAATCCGTTGCTACCTGTTCATCAGATTATAAATTTTTCTTTCAATTTCTCTACGATTATATCGGCAGCTTCGGCAGGTTCCACTTCAAACACCTTTCCGGCTGCTTTTGCTCCTTTGGTAAATGATTTCCATACGCGGGTGGGCGATCCTTTCAAGCCTAGTTTTTCTTCTTCTACACTGATATGTTCAAAGCCCCACACTTCAACTTCTTTGTTATAAGCCTCCACAATTCCCCGGACCGACATATAACGGGCTTTATTAGCCGTTGCCAGCACCGTCACCACGCAAGGCGCATCTACCTGTACCAGCTGAAAACCGTCTTCTGTGGACTTCCGGATCGTAAATGTCCTGCTCCCGTCAAATTCCAGGTTTTCAACATAAGTCACCTGAGGTAAATCCAAATGTTCGGCAATCTGTGGTCCTACCTGAGCGGTATCCCCGTCGATGGCTTGCCGGCCGGTGATTACCAGGTCAAAATCCAACACGCGCAAAGCGCCGGCAATCGCATTCGACGTAGCGAGAGTATCGGCACCGGCAAATTTCCGGTCGTTCAAATGAATAGCACGGTCAGCTCCCATAGCAAAAGCCTCACGCAAAATATCATCGGCCTGAGGAGGCCCCATGGTTATTACCGTGACTTCCGCCCCATATTTATCTTTTAATTGTAAAGCCATTTCCAGTCCCCCTTTATCGTCGGGATTCATAATGCTGGGCACCCCATCCCGGATCATCGTCCCCGTAGCGGGGTCCAATTTGATCTCTGTTGTATCCGGCACCTGTTTGATACATACTACTATTTTCATACGTTTATCATTTTTTCATTTATCGATTATCTTTTCTCCACTCTTATTTGAGTAATGCAGCTGCAATCACCATCCGTTGTACTTCAGACGTTCCTTCATAGATTTCTGTAATCTTGGCGTCCCGCATCATTCGTTCCACCGGATATTCACGGGTATAACCGTAGCCTCCATGGAATTGTACTGCTTTGGTCGTCACCTCCATCGCTGTTTCGGCTGCAAACAATTTAGCCTGTGCAGAGTCAGCAGAATAAGGTTGTTTCATATCCTTTTTCCAAGCTGCTTTACGCACCAGCAGACGGGCAGCCTGAATCCTGGTCTGCAAATCGGCCAATTGGAATTGAGTATTCTGAAACTGTCCGATGGACCGTCCGAATTGTTTCCGTTCTTTTACATACTTCACCGTTTCATCCATAGCCCCCTGAGCAATACCCAAGGCCTGTGAAGCGATTCCCATACGTCCGCCGTCGAGTGTTTTCATTGCAATCCTGAAGCCTTCCCCCACTTTTCCCAACAGATTTTCTTTCGGGACGATACAATTTTCAAAAATCAACTCACAGGTTGCGGATCCCCGGATGCCCATTTTTTTCTCTTTTTTACCGATAGAGAATCCCGGAAAATCACGTTCTACGATAAAGGCCGAAATCCCCCGCGTCCCCTGTGCCTTATCGGTCATGGCCATGACAATGTAAACGTGTGCATAAGCAGCATTGGTAATAAAAATTTTGGAGCCGTTGAGCACATAATGCTCCCCTTCCTTCACAGCCATCGTTTGCTGTGCCGAAGCGTCCGTGCCTGCATTCGGTTCGGTCAGTCCGAAAGCTCCGATCCATTCGCCGGAACACAAGCGGGGCAAATATTTACGGCGTTGTTCTTCATTGCCGAACTCATAAATCGGAGAAGCGCACAAAGAAGTGTGTGCAGAAACAATAACCCCTGTAGTAGCACATACCCGTGACAATTCTTCGACAGCCATCGAATAGAGTTGGTTGTTGCCACCTGCCCCGCCATACTCTTTGGGGAATGGGATGCCCATCATTCCCAAAGCAGCCATTTTCTTTACCGTTTCTTCCGGAAAACGTTCTTCCTCGTCGACAGCTGCTGCCAACGGTTTCACTTCTTTTTCTGCAAATTCCCGGATCATTTGCAAGAATAAATTTTCTGTTTTTGATGTTGAAAAATCCATATAAATCGTTATTTATTTTTCCATACGGAATGTGCAATTTTTAACATTAACCGGATTTTGTTCCACTGTTGCTTTTCGGTAAGTTTGTTTCCCTCTTCGGTAGAAGCAAAGCCACACTGGGGACTCAGACAAAGCCGTTCCAGGGGAACATACTGGCTGGCTTCCGCAATGCGGTTTTTCACTTTCTGTTTATCCTCAAGGGCAGCATTTTTGGTTGTAATCAATCCCAAGACTACAGTTTGGTTCTGTATGAAGCGTAAGGGTTCAAAACCTCCCGAACGCTCGTCGTCGAATTCGAGAAAAAAAGCATCCACCGGGAGGTCGAATAAGGTTTCGGCAACCGGCTCATACCCCCCCCACGATGCCCAGGCAGAATGATAATTACCCCGGCAAACGTGCATTGTAATGGTCATTCCTTCCGGTCTTGAGTTCAAAGCCATCTCGTTTATCCGGGCAAAAAGGAGGGCCATTTCTTCCGCATTCACCTGTGGATTGCAGCGGAATTTTTCATCACAAAGCATACCCCATGTGCAATCGTCGAATTGGAGATAACGACATCCTGCTGCAGCGAAACCACTGATCACCTGGCGATAGGCCTGTGCTATATCTTCTAATAATCCGTCTATCTGGCCATATACTTTCAGGGTTTCATCCATATTTCCCTCGCGGATCAACTCGGCCAAAAGTTGTGCCGGAGAAGGAATCGTTTGCTTGGGTATCGCCTGGCCAGCCAGTTTCTGGATGAAACGGAAATGAGCGATCATGGGATGATTGTATCCTGTAATTTTCCCGGTCACTTTTACAGATTCCGGTCGGGTTTCCAGATTGTGAAATACATATCCCTGCCCAACTGCCTTTTTCTCTATGCCTCCTAATCCCCAAAAGAAGTCGAGGTGCCACCACGAACGGCGAAATTCCCCATCCGTAATAACCTGTAAGCCGACAACTTTTTGTTCGGCTATTAATTTTTCAATTTCTTCATCCTCGATTTGTTGGAGTGCGGCAGGAGATAATAAGCCTGATTCGAAGTCTTTTCTTGCTTTTTTCAGTCGTTCCGGTCGCAAGAAACTACCGACAATATCCGCCCTAAACGGAAGTTTTACCTGTTCCATTGATTTTAACAGAATTAAGGTAACTCACAGATAAGATAGATTGCATGTAAATGACCACTGCCCTGTACACACCAAGTACAGTTTACCAGTTCATTTATTCTGTCACCTTTCACCCGAAAGCTACGAATTAAACAAAAGTACTCAGGCAGGTCTTCTGACTTGTTCCGATTGTACGCCTTCCCACCGGACATACCGGCAGTGGCTTCCGAATGTACAACCTTTGAATAGAACTTACAGCTACGGGGATAGTCCCTGATTTTCACAGGAGTTCCCATTTTAATCCTGAATCAGTGATGACCGATTCTGAAACCTGATACCGACACAAATATAACGGAATTTATCGAATAAAAAAAAAGTTGGTTATTGTTTTGAAAAATTCAAAAGAAAATTAAAAACACCGGCAGGATGCGTCGGACGGATCCTTCAAATAAAAACAGGCCAGAAGGAAATACGAACACTCTGCCGCCTCCCACATACACCCGCATTTATCCCCGGTGTTTTAACAGTACAGTAATATATATGTGCAGGTGTCCGGCTCTGAATCCGCGAAAGCACAGACGATTGCTTGTATGGCAGGTCTTCTGACTTGCTCCAATCCAGACGCCTTCCCGTCGGAGGTATAAACGACAGTGGCAGAAGCATTGTCCGGACGTTGTAAAGAAGCTCACAGCAGCGGGGCCTGTCCGGGATTTACACCCGGTTCCCTTTTATTTCCTATACCGGATGGACATAGGAAAGCCAATACGCTTCAAAAATAGAGAATAAAATTTATTTTACAAATTTTAAGACAACTTATTTTGAAAACACCGGTAGAAATTTCAGCCCACCGATGCTTATAAACGATTCCTAAAGCGTATAAATAAAAGGCTGGAATCGATCGAAAGATAAGACCATAAAGCAACAAAATCACGCAGACACATTTCAGGTTGCCGACGCAACCACTGGAACGGAAAAACCAAACTATGGTGCAGGTTTTAAGCTTATGTCGATTGGCACATCGGTAAATAAACCACTGACTAACATCAGATATTCGGGAAATTTCACCCCATCACTCCATACCAGTGGAATATGAAGTAATTCTTCAGCCGTACGGCCGAGATCGAAACCGAAAGATTCCAGGGAATGACGGATCAGATGAGGATGACGGCAAGGCTGACCGGTGATACGGGTACACGTATCGTCAGGGCAAAGGTGACAAGTCCCTGCGTAACAAGCCAGACTACCCGGATATTCCGTTTCAAGCCACCGCAACCAAGAATCTAGTTGAAGGCGCACTTCTGTCAACAGGCCGATAACGACCTCTTTCTCTGTTCCCGCAGGAATAGTTGGTACAGAGGATGGATCAGGCACGATCTGAGTGCCTGTTATGCAGATATATTTGTACTTGCCAATCCTTGCAGATATATCGAAATCGTATGGTGGACAAGCCCAGCAACGATCATAACGATTACATCTGCGGCAAAATACAATGAATTTATCTTCATCCCGGTATTTCCGGATATACTCCCCGGCCGGCATAAAAACAGTATGATGTGAAATAGCATAATCCATATCACAAAAGTAATTAATTCCTGGCTGAAAACCGATGGTTCCTGCGGGTACTTTTTTATAGCCGAACAGAGGAATAAAACAGCGACTTCTGAATAGTTACCGGTAAGTAATCGTTGACAAGGCGTTCAAAAACAAAACGTTACTATAATTGGCTTTAGCGTGAAAATGAATTCAACAACATACTCAGATTGCTGATAAACAGCCGTACGGACATTGCCAGCAGGATGATGCCGAAAAATTTACGCAGGACGTAGACACCACTTTTCCCTAAAATGCGTTCCACCAGATAAGCATTGCGGAGTACCAGATAAACCAGAAGCATATTGAGTGAAATGGCCAGGATCAGGTTGGAGAGATGACATTCTGCCCGCAGAGAAAGCGTCGTTGTCAATGTCCCTGCCCCGGCAATCAGAGGAAAGACAACAGGCACAATAGTTACACTCCCGGCAGGTCCATCGTTACGGAAAATTTCTACACTGAAAATCATTTCTACAGCAAGCACCAGCAATACCAATGCTCCGGCTATGGCGAAAGAAGAAATGTCGACATTGAAAAGTTGCAACAGGGCATCCCCTGCAAAAAGGAAAGTAATCATGACTGCATAAGAGATCAGAGCAGCTTTCCCTGCCTGCACCTGTTTTCCTGTTGCATTGAGATTGATGATAATAGGCGTAGAACCTGTAATATCGATCACAGCAAACAACACCATAAAAGCGGTGAATATCTCCTTTATACTCAAATGCAAATCCATCTATATAAACTTTACGAACTATATTTTGGGGTTTGCAGGCCGCAGGTTATCCTTATAAATCATGAAACCACTCCGAAATATTTTTTAACAACTGCGGGCACTGCAAACCCGGCCACAATCCCTATTTTCAATCCGCCCAGATCTCTTCATCCGAAGGCACATGGATACGTGCCGACAGCGGAGCAATCCGGGTGATATTTAATAAATGTTTATAAGTAAAATTCTCCGAAATCGAATTATTTCCCCAGCTTCCGCATCCCAATGTATTGGTTACAGGCAGACCGTTCTGAATAGACCCACCGGCAGTGGTTGCACAAGGAGCGTTCACAATCAGACGGGAAACGGACAATTCGGTGCCGGCCTTAATCACATTGGCCTGATCGTTGGAATGAATTCCGGCTGTATGACCGTTACCTTCCATGTTCAGGTTAGTCTTGGCGATCCGTAAGGCTTCTTCAAAATTGTCATATCCGAGGCAACCCATTACCGGAAACATTTTTTCTTTGCAGATACGATCGGCATGTCCGGCTCCAGTTGCTTCAGCTACAATGACACGGATACCTTCAGGCAGATCGATACCGGCAGCACCGGCAATCTTCTTCACCGACTGCCCAACCAAAGCCCGGTTTATTTTTCCTTCCGGGAAGAGTACATTCAGCAAACGCTCTTTCTCTCCGGCAGTAACAAAATAAGCCCCATGTGCAGTAAAGGCCTTGAACACAGCTTCGCGATCGGTTACCGGATAAGTGAAAAATTGTTCTCCGGAACAGATAATACCATTATCAAAAGCACGTCCGGTAATCACCTTTTCAGCTGCTGCCTCCAGATCGATATTACGATCAAGGATCACCTGTACATTACCGGCACCTACACCGAAAGAGGGTTTTCCAGAAGAGTAAGCGGATTTCACCATCGGCATCCCTCCTGTGGCAACAACGACATCGCAGGCTTCCATCAATTCTTTGGTCTTATCGATAGAAGGTTCGTCGATCACCTGGATCAGATCGGCAGGAACCCCGAACGGAGCCACAACGTCCTTGATCAGATTTACAGCCAGAGCCGAGCATCTTTTTGACTGTGGATGCGGAGCTATAATAATGGCGTTTTTGGTTTTGAGGGCAAAAATAATCTTCGACATCGGTGTCACAATCGGATTGGTCATCGGCGTGATCCCGGCTACCACACCGATCGGTTTGGCAATTTCGATCAATCCGGTTTTTTCATCCATATCGATGATACCCATGGATTTTTTACCCCTCAGGTTATAATAAACCCCTTTCGATTTATTGCGGTTTTTAGCTACTTTGTGCTCATACACCCCCATGCCGGTTTCGTTTACAGCCAACCGGGCCAATTCTTCGGCATGATCATAAATGACACGGGCAGCTTCGCGGATAACCCGGTCGACCTGATCCTGGTCAAAATGATGTTCGTAAATCTCCTGAGCCTTGCGGGCTTTCACCACCATTTCCTTTATTTCCATAACTTTTTCAGTTTATAATTATAACGCAAACTTTAAATGCCGGGCAGCTTTCTGTCTTTGTTTCTGCCTGATCAGTCTCAAAGCTCCCGACAAAAAATCCTCCGGATTTTTCTCAACGAAATCCAGGATTTCCTAAACGATTACAATGTAATTCTCAACTTAAAAAATTGATTTAATACAGCACCTTATAAATCTCCCGGATCTCCTCCTCCGACAGCGAGACATAATTATTGGCCAAAAGACGTTGCTGAGTCTGCAACACACTGCTGGTAAAACCCTGAATTTCTTCCGGTTTCATTCCATACACCCGGAGTTTATTCTTCGGAATCAATTTACCCAAAAGCTCATCGAGTACCGGATAGGGATTTTCGTTCACACCCAATTGTACACACAACAAGTCGTTCAGCCGGGCAATATCGCCTGAAGGATTTTTGGCATTATAAAGTTTGAATACTTCGGTGAAAAACTGATAATTCGATTCGCCATGAGGTACATGATAACTACCACCCAACGGATAGGATAAAGCATGTACAGCCCCCACCCCTGTATTTCCAAAAGCTATTCCGGCATAATTACTTGCCATCAGCATATCCCCCAGTCTTTCGAAACGATATTCGGGTCCGTTCGCTGCAATCCCCTGAAACACATCGATGATTATTTCGATGGCAGCCCGGCAATACAAACGGGTATAAGGATTGGATTTGGGCGAAACATACGACTCGGTGGCATGTACCAACGCATCGATCGCACTACAGGCATAAAACTTAAAAGGCAGCCCTTTGAGCAACTCCGGAACCAGCACAGCATCGTCGGCCACAATGGCATCGTCGGCCAATCCCATTTTAGTATGTTTGGAGGTAATTTCAGCTATGGATATATTGGTCACCTCGCTTCCGGTTCCACAGGTGGTAGGCAAAATGACCAATTGTTTTTCTTTGACGATCGGAATTTTACGTTCGAAAGCTTCCGTAACGTCTTCCACCCCTTTCAATACAAACAATTTGGAAATATCGATCACCGTTCCGCCACCGACCGCAATCACCCGGTCGAAACCGACTCCTTTCACTTCTTTCAGGATAGTGTTCATCATTTTATCCGATGGTTCTCCTAAACCGAACTTCTCCTGCATAATGAAATGACAAGGGAGATTCAGAGATTTCATAAAAGGTTCATAAAGGAATTCATTGGTAATCACCAAATCGTGCTCCGAGAGCTTGAATTCACGGGCAAAATCGGCAAAATGATCGAATTTGCTCAAACGGGTTTTTAATTTAAATAATTGCATAATACATGATTATAAAACGATGGACAGCCCCGGGACCATAAATCGCCGGAAGTTATCCGCCACCAGTTAATCCTTAAAACGTTTCTGATATTCTTCTTCCAGCATAGGGCGGAAATCGGGATGTGCCACAGCAATCAATGCCCGAGCCCGTTGTTTCAGCGTTTTACCTTTCAACCGGGCGATGCCGTACTCAGTCACCACATAATCGACATCATTGCGTGAAGTAGTAACAGCTGCACCCTGCGCCAAGAAAGGTACAATCCGGGAAGCCTTACCTTTAGCTGCAGTCGAAGGCATAGCCATGATCGATTTACCACCGGCAGACCAGGCTGCCCCCCGGACATAGTCTACCTGTCCTCCGGTTCCGCTGAATTGTTTCAGTCCGATTGTCTCGGAAGCCACCTGCCCCATCAGGTCAACCTCGATGCAGGAATTGATGGAAACCATCTTTTCATTTTGTGCAATGACACGAGGATCGTTGACATAATCTACAGGACGCATTTCTACGCAGGCGTTTTTATCGACGAAATCGTACAAGCGGCGCGTCCCCATCAGGAAAGTGGCAACCAATTTCCCCGGATGCAAGGTCTTTTTACTGCCATTGACCACTCCTGATTCCACCAAATCGATCACTCCGTCGGAAAACATTTCGGTATGGATACCCAGGTTTTTTTTATCTCCCATAAACAGGAGCACGGCATCCGGAATCGCTCCGATCCCCAACTGTAAGGTGGAACCATCCTCAATCAAAGAAGCACAATTACGCCCGATGGCTTTTTCGACATCCGTAATTTTAGGCAGCGGAATTTCGGGCAATGCCAGGTTAGTCGGAATAATATAATCCAACCGGGAGATATGAATTTTGTTATCTCCCTCGACATAGGGCATATTTTCATTCATCTCTGCGATCACCAGTCGCGCCTTTTCTGCTGCCGCTTTAGTATAATCACAAGAGAGTCCGAAACTGCAATTTCCTTCACTATCGGGATAAGACACTTGGATTACCGCCACATCCACAGGATATACCTCATCAAACAGCTGTGGTATTTCATAAAAAAATACAGGAAGAAAATCGGCCCGGTCGTCAGCGACAGCCTGGCGCGAATTTCCCCCGACAAAATTAGTGATGTGGCGGAAATGTCCTTCCGTCCCGGGTGTCAGGTATGAGCCATCGTTCAGCGTAAGCATGTGGTAAATACCGACATCATGCAAGCGTTCTTTTTGTGCGATCATTTCCGCCGGCACAACCTGCGGACAACCGGCAGCATGTCCGAACACAAGATGGTCTCCGTCTTCTATGGCACGGACAGCTTCCTCCACTGTCGCAAACCTGTTTTTATATATTTCTTTCCATTCCATAATCCTCGTTTTGATCACCTTTTTCGGTTTAATAATTTCCGGGCAAAAGCGAGTAAGCCCTCATCTGTTTCGTTGATCAGATACACACGGCCGAGTTTATCTCCAAGCTCACGACGCAAACCTTTCTCTACCACTTGTTCCACCGTAATTTGTGCCGCAGGACAGGCTCCACAGGCTCCGGAAAACACAATTCCGACATCCCGGCCCCGGATTTCCCTGACACTCAAATCCCCGCCATGTTCCAGTAAATGAGGACGGACCCGGTAAAGTACGATCTCCCGGACCCGTTCCTCAAAACTACTACTACTTTCTATCTTTGCTTTCATCCACCTTAGCAATCACTTTAGCCAGTTCTTTCTTCGCAGCCAGATTTCCCTGACGGGAGATCATAATACGCTGTGCCTGAGGTGAACCTGCTCCATGCATAGATTCTGTCCGATATCCAACAGCTGCCGTACCCAAGGTAATATTTTCGATCAGGCGCAGGATACGCATCCGGTTTTCGGTAGAAGTCCCGGTTGCTCCCTGCAAATATTTCTCTACATAAGGACCGATCTTTTCGCTGCGTAAATCCTGCTCGGATGGCATGGTCACCATTAACCCACCGGCAATATCTTCTGCAAGACGGGCAATCTCATAAGGCATACGGGTAATATTCTGTTTGCAGACATTGGCCAACAACAGATTGATCTGATAGTTACCGGCAGGCATCTTTTCACCCTCTGCCGAACAGGCAATACCACAAGCATAAAGCGTCTCGTTCAGATGTATCATTTCGATCAGCTTATCCTTGATGTGGTTGGCTTTGGGCACGCCATTGTAATCGGCGGCAAGGGCAGCTGCACCGATCAATACATCCCCGACTCCGACTTTACACCCTCCGTAAGACTGACGGTGATATCCGGCGAAACGCTCTACCATCATTCCGGCAAATTCATATTCCCGACACATAAACACCCGTTCATTGGGAACAAACACGTTATCGAAAACAACCAGTGCTTCGTGCCCACCATACTGTGCATTTCCGAGGTCCATATCGGCATTTTCCTCCATTTTACGGGTATCACAGGACTGACGGCCGTACACCATAAATACGCCTTCGGCATCTGAGGGGACAGCAAACGAAATGGCATAATCTTTATCCTCTTCTTTCATGGCCACAGTAGGCATGATCAGGTGTTCGTGCGAATTGACAGCCCCGGTCTGATGAGCTTTTGCTCCCCGTACGACAATACCATCCTCCCGCACTTCCACGACATGCATATACATATCCGGATCTTCCTGTCTGGAGGGCGACAAACTACGGTCACCTTTCGGATCGGTCATCGCTCCGTCAACCGTAAGGTCGTTTTCCTGTACAAACTTCATATATTCAGTGAACCGCTTGTGATATTCTGTCCCAAGCTTCTGGTCCATCTCATAGGTGGTAGAGAAAATGGCATTGAAAGCATCCATTCCCACACAACGCTGGAAACAGGCTGCCGTCTTTTGTCCCATCAAACGTTGCATTTTCACTTTATTCACCAAATCTTCCGTGCTTTGGTGGAGATGGCAAAAACGGTTGATCCGCTTGCCGATCAGCGGTGAATAAACAGTCATCAGATCCTGATATTCCGGTTTTTCAGCCAATTCATAAGTTTTGGCTACAGAATTCATAGAAGGACGAATCATCGGGTGGTCGACAGGATTTTCGATCAGCTCACCCATAAAATAAACCTTCAGATTCAATCTGCGGAGGCTTTCAATGTACTCAGCTCTGGTCATCATAATTAGTGGCGTTTTATTGATTAACAATACAATATTTAAAGAATTATTTCTCTAATCAAAAGACACAAAGGACAACTATCGTATGCTATATAACATACGTCTTTCCCTTTACGGAAACGATAGCGCCAGCCTTTTTAAAAAATAAAAAAGCATCCTTTACACATCCTCCCAAAACGAGGTTATGCCTTCGTGTTTTCCAGGACACACCCGTATCCCTTTTCCCAAAATAATTGTGAAAAACAACGCACATACCCATTGTCCTTATTCCCCAGAACAACTGGCAATTATAGGTCAGGCAGGTCTTCTGACTTGTTCCGGATTTTGCGGCCTTCCCTTCTCCCGGAGGAAAAAGTGACCATAAGAATGCAAAACCCTTTTTAAAGAACATACAGCTGAGGGTACAGTACCGGATTCTCACCGGATTCCCTATTCAACTCATTCCTCCGTGTGAGGATGAGTCACCATGACGACGCAAATGTACCTAAATAAATTTATATTCCTACTTTTTTTCTTTAATTTTTAAATAAAATGAGAAAAATAATTGCAGCAATGAAACAAACCTCTCCTAAAAAATCATAAAATAACACCTCCTTCACCCGAACTTCCTTCTCCTCTCTCAACGTCCGATGAAGTAAAAAATCGATTAAAAACAACGGAATGCATAAAAATAATCGACGATCATCCGGACAACAAAGACCCGCCTCTTATAAAAACAAGAAGTTACAAATTTTTACTCACTGATAATCAACAACAAAACAAAGGAAAAGGGAAAGATTTTATTAAAATTTCAACGGATAAAAGATTTTTTATACTTTTGTCCCATTGAAGTTCTTTACAAGATGTGAATCAGATCGCTCAGGTGCCTCATTACGATGGGGAGAATAGGGAACCGTGTGAAAATCACGGACTGTCGCGCAACTGTAATCACCATAAAAGTTCGGCCAATCATGTCCACTGTCAGCATAAGACGGGAAGGACGGCTAAAACGGTGAAAGTCAGGATACCTGCCTCAGCGAATTGACAATGCTTTCGCGGAATAAAGCCAGAGTCAGCCCTTATCAGACCGACACCCGTCCGGGTAAATATACCCCTGCGTATTCTTTATTTTGTGAAAGCTAAGTTTAAGCCATGCTCAACGGTAACAATCGATGATTAACGAGTAATTATCAATCGGCTACACTTACGAATCTTAAAAGAGATTGCCAGAATAATAAAGCAATTAATAGATGTAAACTGACTTAGCATGAGAAAATCGTTTGAAAAATTCCTGGCGAGACAGGAAGCCTTAGCCCGGCAATACGGCGAAGCATATGAAGAAAAACAACACAACCGCGGCAAACTGACAGCCCGGGAACGAATAGAATTTCTTTTTGATGAAGGCACCTTCGAGGAAGTCGATGCTTATTCTCCATCGGCCACCACCTCTTTCGGTAAAACAGTACGTTCCTATGGAGACGGAGTTATTACCGGATTTGGAAATATAAACGGCAGACAGGTATTTGCCTATTCCCAGGACTTCAATGTTCAGGGAGGATCATTGGGTTCTGTACACGCTGCCAAAATTATAAAAGTACAGGATATGGCCCTGAAAACAGGTTCTCCTGTTGTAGGCCTGATCGATTCGGGAGGAGCGCGCATACAGGAAGGAGTGGCCAGTCTGGCCGGATATGCCGGTATTTTCCGCCGTAATGTACTGGCCTCCGGGGTCATTCCCCAAATATCGGTGATCATGGGTCCGGCAGCAGGCGGCGCCGTTTATTCCCCGGCACTCACCGACTTTATCTTTATGACTGCCGCAACCAGTTATATGTTTGTTACAGGCCCCAATGTCGTTAAACAAGTGTTGAATGAGACCATCTCTCCCGAAGAATTGGGAGGGGCTTCAGTACATGCTGTCAAATCAGGAGTCGCTGATTTTGTTTTCAACGATGACGAGAACACTTTGCGGGGAGTGAAAATGCTGCTTTCCTATCTTCCTTCCAACAATATCGAGAATGCTCCCTATCTGGCCACCGACGATCCGGCGGACCGTATAGAAGAAAGTCTCAGAGACCTTGTTCCCGAAGATCCCGACAAACCTTATGACGTCCGGAATATCATCCGGCTGATCACCGATAAAGGTAAATTTCTGGAAATAGCTGAAAACTATGCCCCCAATATCATTATCGGCTTGGCCCGGTTCGGAGGCTATGTAACCGGAATCGTCGCCAACCAACCTCAGGTGATGGCCGGTACTTTGGATATGAACTCTTCTGTCAAGGCTGCCCGTTTCATCAATTTCTGTGATAGTTTCAATATTCCCATCCTTACTCTTGAAGACGTTCCCGGATTCCTGCCGGGAGCTGATCAGGAACATGCCGGGATTATCCGCCATGGAGCAAAATTATTGTATGCTTACACCCGGGCTACTGTACCCAAAATCACCGTCGTACTGCGAAAATCTTACGGAGGAGCCTATATCGTTATGAACAGCAAAGGGATCGGTGGCGACTACAACTTTGCCTGGCCGACAGCAGAAATCGCTGTCATGGGACCCGAAGGGGCAATCGCCATTCTCTACCACAAAGAACTGGCCGCTGCCGAAGATCCCGTTGCTTTGAAAAAAGAATTACTGGCACAATACCGGGAGGAGGTTGCCAATCCTTATATCGCCAACGAAAAAGGATTTATCGATGAAGTCATCGACCCGTCCGTCACCCGACTGAAAATCATCCGGGTACTTAAATCTTTAGAAAAGAAATCAGTCAGTCTACCCCGCCGGAAACATGGAAATATACCGCTTTAAAAAGATAAAAGCGAAAGAAAAGGGGGACAAAATAAAAAGATAATGAAATAGATATGATAAAATCAGTTTTAATAGCTAACCGAGGCGAAATAGCCATCCGAATTGCCCGTACAGCCCGGCGCATGGGCATCAAAACTTATGTCGTCCGAACAGCCAAAGAACCCGAAGCTGTATATTTATCAGCTGCTGATGCCGTGATCAATTTCCCGGAAACCGATGGGAATATACCGGAATTTCTGGATATCGACAGATTGGTTGGACTAGCCCGGGAATATAAGATCGACTCATTACATCCAGGTTATGGATACCTGTCTGAAAACGCGGAATTAGCCGAACGCTGCCGGGATAATGGAATCGTCTTTATCGGCCCTTCACCCGAAGTCATCCGACTTATGGGCGATAAAGTTGCAGCAAAAGGAATTGCCGCACAGAGCGGAGTCCCCATGCTTGGAGCCAGCCAAGGAGCCGTACATACCCTCGATGAAGCCCGGAAAATTGCCAAACGACTAGGCTATCCGGTCATTATCAAAGCAGTATCGGGCGGAGGAGGACGAGGAATGCGTATTGTCCATCATCAGGATGAACTCGAACAACTTTACAAAATAGCAACCGCAGAAGCACAGGTAGCCTTTAACGATCCTTCGGTATTTATCGAAAAATACCTCGAAAACCCGAAGCACATCGAATTTCAGATTGTAGCCGACAATTATGGAAATGTCGTGCATCTGGGCGAACGGGAATGCTCCATACAGCGTAAACATCAGAAGTTGATGGAAGAAGCCCCGTCACCCGCTCTCGACGAACGCCTCCGGAAAAAAATGGCAGCAGCAGCAGTCTCCCTGGCAAAACAGGCAGGCTATCAAAGTCTGGGAACAGTGGAATTCCTGCTCGACCATCAGAAGCATTTCTATTTCATGGAGATGAACACCCGTATTCAGGTGGAACACCCGGTTACAGAAGAAATCACCGGAATCGATCTGGTGGAATTACAATTCAATATCGCTGCGGGCCGGAAATTACCGTTGCGTCAATCTCAGATTCACCTCAACGGCTGGTCTATCGAATGCCGGATCAACGCAGAGGACGTACAAGCCGGATTTTCTCCCAGTATCGGTGTTATCCGTCAACTTCGTTTACCACAAGGCAATCACATCCGCATTGAAACCGGTATTGCCCCCGGTTCAGAAATTACCCCTTTTTTCGATTCTATGGTAGCCAAACTGATCGTCACCGGAGACACCCGCGAACAAGCCATCGAACGGACTCTTTCGGCACTCGAACGTTTCCATGTGAAAGGGATCCGTACCACAATCCCTTTCTGCAAAGCAGTATTACACAACGAAACTTACCGTAACGGTGATTTCGACACCTCCTTCATTGAAACCCGCCTCCATTCGACGGTCTGGCGCGAACCGCACGAAGAATTGCTCGCAGCTCTATTCGCCGTGTATACCTACACACACGAAAATACTCCTGAAATCGGTCCCGACACACAAATCGACCCCTGGGTATTGAACAAACGAATCAGAAATCTATAAGTACCAAATATGAATAATAAAGAAATCAGTAAATACATCGCTCTCAGCGACAGACAAACGGAATTCGAATTTACAGTAAAGAATAATTATGATTTCAGTTTGAAACGGCAAAATATACGCCTCGACCTGATAGAGGAAGCAGACGGATTTTTGGTCTTATCTTATAAAGGACTGCGTTATCCAGTAGAAATTGTTTCACGGAAACAAAATGAATACGAAATATTGCTCAACGGTGTCGCATATACTTTCTCTGTTGAAACTCCGTTCTCTCTGAAACGGAAAAAAATACTGGCCAGTCGTCAAAGCGACTTGGCGACAATAATCATCAAATCTCCCATGCCTGGCAAAATACTGGACGTCCAAGTAGATAACGGTCAGGAAATCAACAAAGGCGACACTCTCTTGATACTTGAAGCCATGAAGATGCAAAACATCATTACCGCCACCCACAGAGGCCGAATCAGTCGTTTATGTGTCAAAACCGGCCAAATCGTTGGTAAAGACGAAATTTTAGCAGAAATCAAACTCTAAACGCAGCCATGCAGGAACACAGCAAAAAAATACAGGAATTATCGAATTTTCTGCTGGATTACGCCACCACACTGATGGCAGTCGGCAGCCATACTTCACGTATTGTAAAAAACGTGACCCGCATCGCCGAGTCTTTTGGCTTTGGAGTGGATATGACCATTTTTCAGCGCAACATCACCATGACCGTCAAACATTCCGAAGACTACTCCATCCGACGAACTTACGTCCGACGGATTCCAGCAATGGCTTTAAACTTCCGTACAATATCAGACCTGAGTGCCCTGAGCTGGGAAGCTTATGACCACCATCCGGGACTTCACGAGCTGCAGCTCCGGTTCAATACCATTGTCAACACCCCACGTATGTCACGCTGGATGGTCCTGTTGCTGGTTGCCTGTGCCAATGCTGCATTTTGCCGTTTGTTCGGAGGAGATCCGATCGCCATGGGATTGGTATGGATTGCCACCCTGGCCGGCTTTTTTATCCGTCAGGAACTCACCAAACTTCAGTTGAATCATATGGTCATCTTTATTATTTGTTCCTTTATCGCTTCCCTGACTGCCGCACTCGGAGTATTCTGCAATTTAGGGACCACCCAAGATATCGCACTAGGTACCAGCGTCCTGTTTCTGATTCCCGGAGTACCGCTGATCAATTCCATCCTGGATATACTCGAAGGTCACGTCCTTGTCGGTTTATCCAGAACAATCAATGCCACGATATTAATTATTTGTATCGCTCTCGGCTTATCCATGACTTTATTAATTTTAGGAAAAGATATATTATGAACAACGAATTCTGGTTACCTGTCCTCACCGACGGATTATTTGCCGCTATTGCCGCCATCGGATTTGCCGTTATCTCCAATCCCCCCAAACGTGCTATTTCAGTTGTAGCCTTACTGGGAGCTTTCGGCCATGCCTGTCGTTTCTACCTATTACATTACACCCCGTTGAATCTGACCATATCTTCACTCTTTGCAGCTTTCGGAATCGGGATGCTAAGTATGTTAGCCGCCCGCCTCGTCCGGTGTCCGGCGGAAGTATTTTCTTTTCCGGCTCTACTTCCCATGATCCCAGGTATGTATGCCTATAAAACTGTACTTGCCCTCATCCGCTTTATGAAAAGCGACGATGTATCCCAGTCACAACAACTGATTGTCGAAATCTTCCGCAATGGCCTGACTACTTTATTTGTTATGTTTGCACTCGTCATCGGTGTTTCACTCGCCATGTTCATCTTCTATAAACAATCGTTCACTATGACCCGGCTGCTACCCCCTCATCACAAAAAACAAGCCTAAAAACCGATTGGGCAAATATCACAAACATAGAAATAAATATCCTAAAATCTTTATCCGTATTAACTACAACAGACAACAGTCCCGGGAAAGATTTTTATAGAAACAACGAATCAATTAGTGCGAGAAAGATTATCTTATTTCCCCCGCAAATAGCTCACGACCCCACCCTCACAGACTATTCCTTTTTCCGGAGGGCACATGCAGCACATAAGCCTTTAATCACATAATTGGCACCGGTTTGGATAAAACCGGGAGGTAATTGTACCGAGGGAATATGTATACTTTTCACACAAAAAGTTTTATGGCAACATTCGCAGCAGAAATGCATATGCTGATCTTCGACCGCGCATTGACAACTATCGTCGCATACTGCATATTTTAACGTACCGCTTCCATCGTCCACCCCATGAATCAGATGGTGGGACAGGAATAAGGTCAGAGTTCGGAAAATCGTGGATTTATCGACAGTATCGAGTTGAGCCTCCAGATCGGAGACCGACATCGCCTGTTTCATCTCTAACAAAGTGCGGAGCACCAACACCCGGATGGCCGTCGGCCGGATATCCCGGAGAACTAGTTTATGTAAGCAAAAATCTTCCTCTATCATCATTCGAATTTTTTACTGAGGATACGTACGGAATTCAATACAGCCAACAAAGCCACACCGACATCGGCAAAGACAGCCGCCCACAAAGTGACGAATCCACAAGCACCGGCAATCAGAATCAGTGACTTCACCCCGATAGCACCGGCAATATTCTGCTTTACAATCCGTCGGGTCGCTCGTCCGATCGAAATCGCCGTAGCCACTTTGGAAGGTTGGTCGGTCTGAATAACCACATCGGCACTTTCAATAGCAGCATCCGCCCCCAATCCTCCCATAGCGATACCGACATCACTCAAAGCCAATACCGGAGCATCGTTCATACCATCTCCGACAAAAGCGGCAGAAACACCGGCCTCTGCATTCAATTTTTCCAGGTAAGCCGCTTTATCTTCCGGCAGTAAACCACCTCGTGCATGCCGAATCCCCAAGGTCTTAGCAAAGATAGCGACTATTTCTTTTTTATCGCCGGATAATAACTGAATATTATCGATATGCAACTGTTTCAGCCGCCCGATAGCTTCGACAGCATCTGCTTTCAGCGTATCCGAAAGCAATAAATGACCGGCATATTTTCCCGCGATAGCACACACAACAACCGTAGCGACACGCTCGGAAATTCCTGCCGGAACGGTTATTCCCCGATCGGTCAACAAGCGAATATTACCGACCAAAACATTTTTTCCCTCTATCACACCTTCTAATCCATAACCGGGATATTCTTGTAAATGCGTGACACCGATTCTCCCGGCTCCCTCTTGCAGGGCATAACGGGTAACCGCCTGTGCTACAGGGTGAGTACTTTTTTCCTCTAAGGTCAACAGGATACTTAACAACCTTTGCGATGAAACGGTATCCGCCTCCATCGAAGACACTTGAAAATGGCCTGTAGTCAAAGTACCGGTTTTATCGAATACGACAGTATTGACGTGAGTAATAGCATCCAGATAATTACCGCCTTTAAACAATATCCCCTTCCGGGAAGCCGCTCCAATTCCACCGAAATAGCCCAAAGGGACACTGATCACCAAGGCACAGGGACAGGAAATCACCAAAAATACCAGTCCCCGGTATGCCCAATCTTTGAAAAAATAATCGAATCCGGGATGGAAAGCTGCCACCAAAGCAGGCAACAACATAATCGATAAGGCCAACAAAAATACCACAGGAGTATAAATACGGGCAAAGCGACGGATAAAAAGTTCTGCCGGGGCTTTTCGTTCAGAAGCATCCTGAACCAAAGCCAGTATCCGGGCTAAAGCACTTTGTTCGTAAGGCTTAGTCACTTTCAATCTTATCGCCTGACCAGAGACGATCATTCCTGCCAATACCTCTTCACCACGATTTATAGTCCGGGGCAGACTCTCTCCAGTCAAGGCAGAGGTATCGAAAAGAGCATATTCTTCCTGTAACAATCCATCGAGCGGAATCCGTTCTCCGGGTTTTACCATGATCATCTCTCCAACCTCAACCTCACCGGGGAAAACCGACTGTTCTTTCCCTTGCCGTAAAACCAAAGCTTTTTCAGGACGGACATCCAATAAACGCCTGATATTCCTTCTGGCCCGGTCGACTGCACGATGTTGTACTCTCTCTCCCACCGAATAAAAAAGCATCACCGCTACCCCTTCCGGATATTCACCGATACAAAAAGCCCCTATCGTTGCCAACAACATCAGGGAAAATTCATTGAATATATCCTTCTGTCGTATACTTTTCCAAACTTCAACCATCACAGGAAATCCGACCGGAAGAAAGGCCAGTAAAAACCATAGCACTTCAACTCCCGGAATCATCCAGAAAGGGAGTTGCAGATAACGCAGTATAACTCCGCCAACGAGAAGTAAAAACGAAAGGATCAAAAATCCGGTTCCTTGCTGATCATGAGTATGCCCACAATCTCCGGCATGAGTATGTGTATGCGCACAACGCTGACAAGTAGCTTCCATATTCTTTTATCATTTGTTCGATACAAAAATAAGGGAAGATTCCTGCAACCAGGTTGCAAAAGTGATCCATACTGTTCCTGGTGAAAAGACTTATCAGTGTTAAAAATAATCGTTGTAATCTCTAAAAAGGGGCAGCATACATACGGGCACCGCTTCCTCCATTGACCGGATGATCCATAAAATTATCGGGCATCGCATGAATAACGAAAGCCTTCCCTTTGACAGCCTTGAAAGGTATCCGGGTCGAAATCACGGTTTGATCGACTGTCCCCTCTTTCCCGACTTGTAACATTTCCAGATCTCCCCGATGTCCATCCCCATGAGGACCTGCATGTTTATGCGTATTATCCGGATCCCAGTGTCCACCTAGTCCTCCACCTATTACCGTATTCCCTTTGTCATCGGTGGTATTACTCATCGTATTTTTTTCATGCATATGAAAACCATATTGTCCCGGCTTCAAGCCGGAGGCAACGACATGAATCGCTATTCCTTTCCCTTGTTCTTTCACTTCGATCGAACCTACAATTTTACCTTTCCCATTTTCCGACAGCTCATAAATCGGCTTCTCGATACATTTTTGTTCAATTGTCTGAGACATACATAATACCGACAAAACCAAAAGAAAAAACAATACTAACCTCATTTCTCGTCCATTTAAAATTCTGTAATAGGATTATACGCGGCTTCACCGGATAAAGTTTCAAGTCGCCCGTTTCAAGATCGATATCCATTGATTTTGCTATTGCATAGTTTTTTTGTAATTTAGCCCCTTGAAAACTAATAAAAAAGCTATGTTTCCACAAGACGAATTCAAAAAATACGCTATAAAGCACAAAGGGATCAGTAGTCTGAACCTTCATCGGTTTCAAACAGCTACGAACAGTTATATCACTCCGAATATCATAGAAGAACGCCAACTGAATATTGCAACCATGGACGTTTTTTCCCGTTTGATGATGGATCGGATTATTTTCTTAGGAGTACCCATCGACGACGATGTGGCAAATATCATTATGGCCCAGTTGTTGTTTTTGGAAACTGCCGATCCGGGGCGTGATATCCAACTTTATTTCAACAGCCCGGGAGGTTCTATCTATGCCGGTTTGGGGATTTACGACACGATGCAATATATCAATTGTGATGTAGCGACTATTTGTACCGGTTTGGCAGCTTCGATGGCAGCGGTACTGATGACTGCCGGAACCAAGGGAAAACGTTCGGCTCTAACCCATTCCCGGATTATGATCCACCAACCGATGAGTGGCGTACAAGGCCAGGCTGCGGATATCGAGATCACTTCCAGAGAAGTACAGAAACTGAAAAAAGAATTGTATACCATCATCTCCGAACATTCCGGTCAACCCTACAAAAAAGTAGAAAAAGATTCCGACCGGGACTACTGGATGACAGCAGCAGAAGCTAAAGAATACGGTATGATCGATTCAATATTAACCAGAGCTAAAAAATAAAATTGAAAATTGCAGGTCGATGAGCTCTTATCGACCCAAAAGTAATAAAAGATGCAGGATAAATGTTCATTTTGCGGACGTAACCGGAACGAAGTTAATTTGTTGATAGCGGGGACGGACGGTTTTATTTGTGATGAGTGTGCTTCACAAGCCTATGATATCGTCCAGGAAGAGATGAAAAGTAAATCGACACTCAACCTGGAACATATCGAAGTAAAAAAGCCCATAGAGATCAAAGCTTTTCTGGACCAATATGTCATTGGCCAGGATGAAGCGAAAAAACACCTGGCAGTTGCCGTTTACAATCATTATAAAAGGCTTTTGCATAAAGCCGGTAACGACGAAGTGGAAATCGAGAAATCCAATATCGTTATGGTAGGTCGTACAGGTACCGGCAAAACCCTATTGGCCCGAACAATTGCCAAAATGCTACATGTGCCTTTTACCATCGTAGACGCGACCGTACTGACAGAAGCCGGTTATGTCGGGGAAGATATCGAATCTATCCTGACCCGTTTGCTGCAAGCAGCCGACTACGATGTCGAGGCAGCAGAAAAAGGGATTGTATTCATCGACGAACTGGATAAAATCGCCCGGAAAGGGGATAATCCCTCGATCACCCGCGACGTGAGCGGCGAAGGAGTACAGCAGGGACTATTGAAATTACTGGAAGGCTCTATCGTCAACGTTCCTCCACAAGGTGGACGTAAACATCCGGATCAAAAAATGATCCCTGTCAATACTAAAAATATCCTCTTTATCTGCGGAGGAGCTTTCGATGGTATTGAAAAGAAAATCGCAGCCCGTATGAATACGATGGTCGTCGGCTTTAATGCGAGCCAAAATACAGAAAAAATCGACCGGGAGAATTTCCTTCAATATATCGCCCCACAGGATTTGAAATCTTTCGGGTTGATTCCGGAGATCATCGGCCGTCTCCCTGTATTGACTTACCTGGAACCGTTGGACCGGGCAGCATTACGTAATATTCTGACAGAACCTAAAAATGCTATTATCCGGCAATATATCAAACTGTTCGAATTGGATGGGATTACACTCAAATTCGACGAAGATGTCTATGAATATATCGTCGATAAAGCTATCGAATTCCGCCTTGGCGCCCGTGGCTTACGCTCGATTTGCGAAGCAATTATGACCGACCTGATGTTTGAAGTACCTTCGCAAGGAAAGAAAAATATTACGATTACCAAAGCTTATGCCGAAGAAAAGATGAATCGCGTGAATGCCCAGAAATTGAGGGCATAAAATAAAAATTATTTTGAAAATATCCGATTGTGCACCTGACACCTGAGGATATTTTCAAAATAATTATGTTTCAAAAACCTGAATTACTCAACAAACTATAAGGGATTTTTGCCAGCCCCTCACCCAATTGATTGATTCCTTTTTCCAGTTTTCCTTTCAGCATCATTTTCATCACCATATTCAACTCTCCCTGAAAAGTAATCTTCATCCGGGTATCGTAAGGTCCATTCTCCAACAATTGAATCCATAAATTAAATTCAAAAGGTGTAGCTCCATCCCCTCCTAATTTTATTAATTTGGGTTCTTCTTTCTCCACGATCTTTACAGCCAACTCCCCCATACCTTTTAAGGTTATGTAGCAAGCATCTTCTGTAAAACGGGTAGATTCGATCTTTTCCGAGATTTTATCCATCTCCAATCCGTTAGTCATCCCCATTTGTTTGGCCATCTCTACCAAACGACCGATCCGGCTGAAATCGGAAAGTAATGCATAAACATCCCGAATAGGACTCTCTATTTTTAAGATCTCACTTGTAATTTTTGTTGTCGACATAATTTAATGAGTTAAAAGAGTTGATGAGTTATTGAGTTGATGAGTTGATGAGTTATTGAGTTATTGAGTTATTGAGTTGATGAGTTACTGAGTTGATGAGTTACTGAGTTGATGAGTTACTGAGTTATTGAGTTATTGAGTTAATAAATTATAAGTCTAGCATTAAAAATAATTTCCTTCCCCAACACGATGAATCGACAACACCTTAATCTATTCCCCTCTTTCACTTTAGCTACTCAGCAACTCTTTTTAACTCAGTAACTCTTTTAACTCAGCAACTCAATAACTCAGTAACTCAGCAACTCAATAACTCTTTTAACTTATTTATAAGTCTCAGGACTCAATCGCCATTCTTTCAATTTTTCCACCTGATCAGCCTGTACATATCCCACTTTCACAGCCAGATCGATCATAGCATTGTAATTACTTAAAGTGGTCAGTTCACAGGATGCATTTTTAAAGTTATCCTCAGCCTTTTGGAAGCCATAGGTAAAAATGGCAACCATGCCCAGCACTTCACATTCGGCATTCCGCAAAGCTTCGACAGCCTGTAAACTAGAACCACCGGTTGAAATAAGGTCTTCGATGACTACGACCTTTTGCCCTGCTTTATACTCACCTTCGATCAGATTTTCCAAACCATGACTCTTAGCTGAAGATCGCACATAAATAAAGGGTAATCCCAATTCCTGAGCAACTAACACCCCCTGTGCAATAGCTCCGGTAGCAACCCCGGCAATTACCTCTGCCTGCGGATATTTCTCCCGGATCAATGCTGCAAATTGTTCTTTGATATATGAACGAACTTCAGGATAAGACAACGTCTTCCGATTATCACAATAGATCGGGGATTTCCATCCGGAAGCCCAGGTAAACGGATGAGTAGGTTCCAATTTAATTGCTTTAATATCCAATAAATAGGATGCCACTTTTTCTGCAACTGTATTCATTTTTATCTATTTTTGTATTGTTAAATACTAGAATTTTTGCAAATGTATAAAGTATTTTTTAAAGAGAGCTGTTTTTTATTGACCGATAATCAGAATTTACTAAAAGAAGGGGATATCCGTTGGGTGCACCGGGATTTTATGACCACGAAAAATTTCATTTACCAAACTCTGGAAAAAGGCATCCCTTTCAAAGCCGTACTTTATGATGAAGATCCGGAGGATTTGTTTACTATTTTCAAGTCTTGTTTCACCTATGTCAAAGCCGGAGGAGGAGCAGTCATACAAAATTCCGATATATTGGTCATCAAACGATTAGGAATGATCGACCTACCCAAAGGCCATCTGGAATATGGAGAAACGATGGAACAATGTGCCGTCCGGGAAGTAGAAGAAGAATGCGGGTTAAAACAAGTAAGTATTCTGTCTCCTTTAGACACCACCCTCCATATTTATTACCGGAATGAAAGTTGGTTCCTGAAAAAAACATATTGGTATCGGATGTCTGCCCCTTCAGGTCAATCTTTTATTCCTCAGACCGAAGAGGATATCGAAGAAGTGCTCTGGTATCCGATACACAATCTCTCCCAGCTATCGCACCAGACCTATCCTTCACTCCGGGAAGTATTCCATAAACTCCAAACCGAAGCCTAGGAGTTATTCGAGCAATTGCCTGCAAACCCGCCTGATTTCGGCATAATCGGCACCCAGCCTACCGGACTGGAAAAGCCGGTCAATGCTGTGCAGACCGGGTTGTATCGAATCGATAAAATGCGGTTTTCTTTCGTAAAGTCCCCGAAGCCCGAAAGCCCCCATCGCCTGCAACAGCCGTACCAATACAAAACGATAAAAAGCATGACGGAATAGTCCCGGCTCCACCGTCCGGTAAGCCTGTAATCCGCAGATATATCCATCCAGTAACTCTTCCCGTTGTTCATCAGGAATCGCTACGATAGCATCATACAATAACGAAGCTACGTCATAAGGTAAAGCCCCTTGCCGTCCTCCCTGATAATCGATAAACCAAACCTCTCCGGCTCTGACCATAATATTCCGCGACTGAAAATCACGAAACATAAAACTATCCGCAGGTTCCTGAACCAAAGCATCTGTCAGCCTGACAAAATCATCTTCGAGCGCCTGCTCTGAAAAATCCGCTCCTGCCAATTTCAGAAAACAATACTTAAAATAATTCAGGTCCCACAGGATACACTGCCGGTCGAATACAGGACGTGGGACACAACGGGCATAATCCAGTCCCTGTCCCCCGATCAACTGAAACCGCAATAATTCGGACAAAGATTTCCGGTAAAGTTGCATCGAATGCTCCGACAAACTATTTCCTTTTCGCTCCTGCCCGACCACGTCCAATAAAGTTTGCGTACCCAAATCTTCCTGTAGATAGACCTTCCGATCTTCCGATACCGCATAAATTTGCGGCACATGTAATCCTTTCTCTGCAAAATGCCGGGAAAAATCGATAAACAAGCGATTTTCTTCCACATTTCGATTCCAGGCCGCAATGCACGACTCCCCGTTCCAATATATACGCCAATATTTACGTGCAGACCCGGAAGCCGGTAACATCTCGGTCCGGTCGGCTTTCTTCCCCCATTGCTGTTCGAATAAAGCCAGAAACTTTTGCTCTATCAACTGATTCACTTTATCTGTTATTGAAATCTTTTTACCCTAAAAAACAGCTGCTTCTAAGCAGACTTTTGTCAAAACAAATGTTGAAATTTTTTACGAATTTCCCAAAGTTTCCGAAAATTTCAGAAAACAAAAAAACCGCTGTAAATACAACGGTTTTTCATGTCTTCATCTATTTCAGTGCCCAGGACAAGACTCGAACTTGCACAGCCTTTCGACCACTACCACCTCAAAGTAGCGTGTATACCAATTTCACCACCTGGGCCAATCCTTTACGTTTCAGATTATTTTAGAAATAATCTGAAACCGTAAATTTCAAAGTCGGTGCCCGAAATAGGACTCGAACCTACACGGCCGTGAAGCCACTAGTACCTGAAACTAGCGTGTATACCAATTTCACCATTCGGGCATTTAAAAGAACACTTTTAGTTTACGACCGCTGATTTTGATTTACGATTACTCAGGAAATAATCTACAATCTAAAATCGTAAACCTTAATTGAATTGGTGCCCAAGATAGGACTCGAACCTACACGGCCGTGAAGCCACTAGTACCTGAAACTAGCGTGTATACCAATTTCACCACTTGGGCAATCAAGTGTTGTCCCACCAGGATTCGAACCTGGACTGACAGAACCAAAACCTGCTGTGCTGCCATTACACAATGGGACAATCATTGATAGTGTCATTTTTGACGGTGCAAATATATGACCTTTTTTTTTTCCAACAAAAAAAATGAGGAAAATTCGAGTAAAATAATTATTTTCGTGCTTCATTAGTTGTTTCGTTACGAAGTCATCTTTTGATAACCAGACACTTAACACTTTATGTCTATTTATTCAAATACGCCCCAAGGGCAAGAAAGCTTCAAAACGGAGGAAATAATGATTTTTTACGCACATAATAATCGCAAATTTATCTTAATTAATGAATATGTATAAAATCAAAGATCATCCTAATTTAAGCTTCAAGCTGATTAACAGGGTTACCGGTTGGGTCACTTTCGTTATCGCGAGTATGACTTACATACTCACAGCTGAGTCAACGGCCAGCCTATGGGATTGCGGAGAGTTCATCACCACGTCTGTGGGCTTACAGGTGGGACATCCCCCCGGAGCACCGTTATTTATGATTATTTCGCGGTTGTTTGCGATATTTGCTCCATCGGCAGATACCCAAGCCTATATGATCAACTGTATGTCGGCCATTTGTTCCGGGCTGACCATTTTATTCCTGTTCTGGTCGATCACTCACCTGGCCCGTAAGCTTATTGTAAAAGAAGGTGAAGAAATGACTATGGGACAAATGTTTGCGATATTAGGAGCTTCGCTGATCGGTTCTTTGACTTATACTTTCACAGATACGTTCTGGTTCTCAGCCGTAGAAGGCGAAGTGTATGCGATGTCTTCTTTATTTACTGCGGTAGTTTTCTGGGCTATCCTGAAATGGGAAAATGTCGCTTTCGAACGTTATGCCAACCGCTGGCTGATCCTGATCGCTTACCTGATCGGACTGTCTATCGGAGTACACTTATTGAACTTGCTGGCAATCCCGGCAATCGTGTTTGTTTATTATTTCAAAAAATATACACCCACCGTACGGGGATTTATCAAAACAGGCATTCTTTCGGTATTTATCCTGGGTGTAGTTAATTTCGGAATCATCCCGGGCGTGATCAAAGTAGCCGGTTGGTTCGAGCTGACTTTCGTCAACGGAATGGGGGCTCCTTTCAATACCGGAGTAATCATCTATGTATTACTGATTATCGGGGCTTTAGTCTGGGGTATCCGTTATACGCTGAAAAAAGGGATGCCTGTCTGGAATACCATCCTGACTTGTTTTATGGTGATTCTGATCGGTTATTCTTCTTATTCGATGATCGTTATCCGTTCATTAAGCGATCCTCCTATCGACGAAGGAAGCCCTGACAATGTATTCTCTTTATTGTCATACATCAACCGTGACCAATACGGTGACGCTCCTTTACTCTATGGCCAGTATTTCAATGCTCCCCAAGTAGGGACGAAGGAGGGCGAACCGATCTATTATCAGAACAAAGAAACCGGGGTCTATGAAAAAATCGGTAACAAAACCATCTATGAATACGACAAACGGTTTTGTGGTTTCTTCCCACGTATGTACAGCGATACCCGGCCCAACTTTGCCAATCAATACCAGGCTTGGGCAGGAAGAAACAACGGTCCGACCTATACGGTCAACGGCGAGACCATCACCCGCCCGAGTTTCGGTAATAACATGCGTTATTTCTTCAATTATCAGTTAGGGCATATGTACTGGAGGTATTTCATGTGGAATTTCTCCGGACGCCAAAACGATATCCAGGGATATGGCGACATCATGCACGGCAACTGGATCACCGGCATTAAATTTCTGGATGAATTACGCCTGGGAAATCAGGATGAATTACCCGACAATTTGAAAAATGAAAAAGCAAACAATAAATATTATATGTTGCCTTTTCTGCTCGGTTTGTTGGGGATGTTTTACCAATACCGGAAGGGGAAAACCGGAAAACAGGATTTTTGGGTAGTCATGCTCTTGTTCATCATGACCGGTATAGCCATCATCGTCTTTTTAAATCAGACTCCGATGGAACCCCGGGAACGGGACTATGCTTATGCAGGTTCTTTCTATGCCTATGCCATCTGGATCGGCCTGGGTGTGCTTTCTATCTGGGAATTTCTGAATAAAAAGATCAAAAATATAGATCCACGGGTATCGGCCATTGCCGTTACTACGGTCTGTCTGTTCGCCATTCCGGTCAATATGGCCGCCCAAAACTGGGACGACCACAACCGTCATGCCCGTTATGCCACGACAGCCCATGCCCGTAATTACCTCAATTCGTGTGCTCCGAATGCAATTTTATTTACTTATGGAGATAACGATACTTTCCCACTGTGGTATGTACAAGAAGTGGAAGGAGTACGGCGGGATGTCCGGGTCGTCAATTTAAGTTTGTTATCCGGTTCCTGGTATATCGACCAGATGAAACGGAAAGCTTATGAATCTTCCGGAGTGCCGATTTCGTTCACTCATGAACAATACCGGGATGGGAAACGGGACTATGTATTGATCAGGGATCAGTTCAAAGAAGGAAACCTGAAAGATGTCATGGAGTTTGTCGCCAGCGACCTGCCTCAGACAAAATTACAGGGATATATCAAGGAACTCGATTTTATACCGACACGTAACGTTATCCTTCCGGTAGATTCGGCCAAAGTAATCGCCAATGGGACGGTTAAACCCCAGGATGCAGATCAGATCGTCAAAGACCTGAGACTGCATTTGCCGATGCAAGGCTTGACCAAATCACAACTGATGGTCCTGGATATTTTATCGACGAACAACTGGGAACGTCCGGTATATTTCGGAATCGGTATGGGTTCGGATGCCTATATGGGATTGGAAAAATACTTCCAGCTCGAAGGGGCGGCCTACCGCGTCGTACCTATCGAAACGAAAGAAGCCGAATTCTATGATTACGGACGGATCGACAGCGATATCCTCTACGATAATATCATGAATAAATTCGAATGGGGAAATATCAAAGATCCGAAAGTAAACATCGACTTCTTCCACGATCAGACCATCGCCGTCATGAAATACCGGAATACCTTCCTTCGGTTGGCCCAGAAACTGTATGACGAAGGTAAACAAGCCGAAGCGGTCGCCGTTCTGGATAAGTCATTGGAAGAAATTCCACTGTATCAGGTACCGGCAGACAATAGTATGCTGTTCTATATACCGATGTATTACGAACTGGGAGAAACCGAAAAGGCGAACCACTTGCTCAACGAACTGGCAACGAACAACTATCAGATGTTGAAATATGCCAATTCACTCGAGCCGAAATTTGCCAATACTCCGAGTATACAACAAGAGGAAAGACTCAGCATCGAAGTGATCAAGCAATTATTGGCTTTTGCCACCCAGGCAGGACAAAAAGAACTGGCACAGGAATTGCAGGACAAAGTATTGAGATTATATAATCCTTCACATATTTCTCCCGATAAACCGTTGATGAAGGATACGGCGGACAAAGCCGGGAAATAATAATTCATTTTATGCTGCATACCGGATGATATGCAGCATAAAATATACACACACAAAAAAAACGATATTATGATAACAACAGATCAACTGAAAGCAGTTGAAGAACGCAGTGGCGCTCTGAGGAGGTATCTTTGACATCGATCGTAAAAAAATAGAGCTCGAAGAAGTAGAAATGCGTACCCAAGCTCCTGATTTCTGGAACGATGCGAAGCAAGCGGAAAAGGTGATGAAACAGGTACGCGAATTGAAAGGCTGGATAGAAGGCTGTGAAGCTGTATCCCGTTCGGTAGACGACCTGAACGTCCTCTTTGACTTCGCCAAAGAAGGCGAAGCTACCGAAGAAGAGGTGGATACCCACTATGCAGAAACCCTGCAATTGGTGGAAGAGCTGGAATTAAAGAATATGTTACGGGGTGAAGCCGATCAGATGAGCTGCATCCTTAAAATCAATTCCGGTGCCGGTGGAACAGAAAGTCAGGACTGGGCTTCCATGCTGATGCGAATGTATATGCGCTGGGCAGAAGCCAATAACTACAAATTGACGGTCAGTAACATTCAGGAAGGCGATGAAGCCGGAATCAAGACGGTTACGTTGCAGCTGGAAGGCGATTTCGCCTACGGTTACCTGAAAGGTGAAAACGGCGTCCATCGTTTAGTCAGGGTCTCTCCTTTCAATGCCCAAGGTAAACGAATGACTTCTTTTGCTTCTGTATTCGTGACACCATTGGTGGATGATTCAATAGAGATAGCCATCAATGCGGCGGATATCAGTTGGGATACTTTCCGTTCGGGAGGAGCCGGCGGACAGAATGTAAATAAAGTAGAAACGGGTGTACGCCTACGTTACAATTACAAAGATCCGGATACCGGTGAAACCCGCGAAATCCTGATTGAAAATACCGAAACCCGTTCTCAGCTGGACAATCGTGAAAACGCTATGCGTCTGTTGCGTTCTATGTTGTATGATATGGAATTACAAAGACGGATGGCAGAACAACAGAAGATCGAGAGTAATAAGAAAAAAATTGAGTGGGGTTCACAAATCAGGAGTTACGTTTTCGATGACCGCCGGGTAAAAGATCACCGGACTAATTTTCAGACCTCCGATGTCGGCGGAGTCATGGATGGTAAAATCGACGGTTTCATAAAAGCCTACCTGATGGAATTCGGAGGTGTCGAATAAATTAGCCTAAGATGTTAGATTTTTCAAACAGTAAAATTCTGATTGTCGGAGATGTCATGCTGGATAAATATTATTTCGGCAAAGTAGACCGTATCTCTCCGGAAGCTCCGGTCCCCATCGTCAACATTCAAAAAGAAGAATCCCGGTTGGGAGGTGCTTCGAATGTCGCCAACAACATTGTCAGTCTGGGAGGACATAGTTTATTATGTGGTGTTATCGGCCATGATCTTTTCGGTAAAGAAATCGAACGGATCAGCCGCCACAAAAATATCGACACCTTTCTGTTGAAAACTTCCTCCCCGACAATCACCAAAGCACGGATTATCGGCGGAAAACAGCAAATCGTCCGGGTAGACTATGAAGATAAAAGCGAATTGAATGCGGACAATAAAAAGCTATTCCGGGACACGATCAGCCGGATTTTACCGGAATACGATATCCTGGTGATCTCAGATTACGGCAAGGGCTTGATATCCGAAGATTTATGCCGTTATCTGATTAAGTTAGCTCACAAATACGATAAAAAAGTCATTATCGATCCCAAAGGGAAAAACTGGGAGAAATATTCAGGCGCCGATATCGTCACTCCCAACGTTAAAGAGCTGAGTGATATCGTCGGTTATACGGTACCCAATACCGACCGGGCCATTGAAAAAGCAGCCCGGGAAGCGATTACGAACAATCATCTGACCGCCTTATTAGTCACCCGCAGTGATAAAGGCATGAGCCTGATCGGTCCCATTCCCCCCATTCATATTCCGACCCATTCCGAAGAAGTTTTCGACGTCAGTGGTGCAGGAGATACTGTCGTAGCGACACTCGGACTTTGCCTGGCGGCAGGTTTTGAAATCAGCGAAGCGATGAGAACAGCCAATATTGCAGCAGGTATCGTCGTGAAGAAAATCGGTACAGCTACGCTTACCATCGAAGAATTAGTACAACAAAAATAAAAAATCTTGTTCCCTGCCGAAACGAATATTTTCAGAAAGGGAACAGGCTTTTTTACTTACCGCTACACATACCGATAAAGTACTGATGAAATGCGGCATTTCCGGTCAACTCCGGATGAAAAGAAGTCGCCAGCATATTCTTTTCGCGGGCAGCGACGACATGTCTTTCCACTTCACACAATACTTTTACTCGTTCTCCTGTACGGACAATATAAGGAGCCCGGATAAATACCAGCGGAATCTGTTCATCGCTTACCTCCGGAATCACCACCTGAGTATCGAAACTATCGATTTGCGTACCGTAAGCATTCCGTCTGACCGTGATATCCATCATTCCCAAATGCACAACCGGATCCTGATCCAACTCCTTTGCCAACAGGATCATGCCTGCACACGTACCCCAAACCGGCATCCCCTGCTGAATTTTTTCACGGAGCGGTTCCATCATTCCGGTCCTGTTTAGTAATTTTCCCATGGTAGTACTCTCCCCTCCGGGTAAAATAATACCATCGATCTCGGCCAATTGTTCCGTATAGCGGACAACGACAGCTTCCTGCCCCAATTGTTCGATGTGTCGCTGGTGTTCGATGACAGCACCCTGAAAACCCAAAATTCCTATTTTCATGTAAAAAGTTACTGAGTTTAAATGGATATATCGGATTTACCAACCTCTCTCAGCATATTTATTCTCCAATGTTTTAATCTCGAGTCCTGACATAGCCTCTCCGAGGTTTTCCGACAGTTCTGCCAATTTCACCGGATCGTTATAATAGGTAACAGCCTGAACAATAGCTCTTGCCCGTTTTGCCGGATCACCGGATTTGAAGATTCCGGAACCTACGAATACCCCTTCGGAGCCCAACTGCATCATCAAGGCAGCGTCGGCAGGAGTGGCGATACCACCGGCAGCAAAATTCACGACAGGTAATTTCCCATTTTCGTGTACATATTTCACTAATTCATAAGGAGCTCCGAATTCTTTTGCCAGACTCATCAATTCTTCCATTCCGGCATTTTTCACCCGCCGCATATCATCGTTGATCTGGCGCATATGAGTCACCGCTTCAACGACATTTCCGGTTCCAGCTTCTCCCTTGGTACGAATCATAGCAGCCCCTTCACCGATACGCCGTAAAGCTTCACCCAAATTACGTGCTCCACATACGAACGGCACTTTGAAGGCTGTTTTATCTACATGATAAAGTTCGTCGGCAGGCGTCAATACTTCACTTTCATCGATAAAGTCGATACCGATGGCTTCCAATATCTGAGCTTCCACAAAATGACCGATTCTCACTTTGGCCATCACCGGAATAGAAACAGCTTTCTGAATGGCTTTGATCATCTGCGGATCGGACATCCGGGCAACTCCACCGTCACGACGGATATCTGCCGGTACTCTCTCTAATGCCATTACGGCACAAGCTCCTGCTGCCTCAGCAATTTTTGCCTGCTCTGCATTAGTCACATCCATGATCACTCCACCTTTCAACATCTGTGCAAGGTTTTTGTTTAATTCATATTTTCCCATAATTGTAGGTTATAAACAGTTTTAATAAAATATTATTTGAATCACTCAAATTCATTCAAAACCATAAATGGTCGTTTTCCGATAAATTTCTCCCGGCACTAAAAGTGTAGACGGAAACTCAGGATGATTGGGAGAATCGGGCCAGAACTGAGCTTCCAGAGCTACTCCGGCATAAGGTCCGTATTGTTTACCATCCTTAGCCTGCTTTACATTCAGAAATTTTCCCGTGTACACTTGCACTCCCGGATAATCGGAACATACATAAAGTTTTATACCTGTCTGATCATCAAAAAGTTCTGCCATTCGAATCAGTTTCCCGGAATTGTTGAATACAAAACAGTCGTCCAGTCCTCCCTGGTTACCGATCACACCTTGTAAAGATGCCGGCGAAGTGAAATCATAATCTCCGGTAGCCGTAACAAAAGTCCCGTCCGGAATCAAATCGTCGGTCTTTAAATAGCGGTCGGTATATAATTTCAGGGTATGTCGTTTAATATCGGCAGCCTCCGGATTCAGGTTAAAATAAGGATGGTGAGTCAGATTGACAAAACATTTTTTATCGGTAACAGCTTCATAATCGATTCGTAAAGCTTTCTCCTGCAGCGAAAACCCGACTTTCACCTGTAGTGTTCCCGGATAGGCTTCTTCGCCGTCGGGACTGCAATAAGTCAACGTCAGCGAATCTGTACCGGCTTGTCCGACGTTCCAGATCTTTTTATCGAAACCACACAATCCTCCATGCAGATGGTTTTCACCATTATTTATCGCCAACTGATATTTTACACCGTCGATCTCAAATCTTCCCCGGGCAATCCGATTCCCATAACGTCCGATTATCGCTCCCAGATAAGCTCCGCTAGCAATATATTCCGGCGATTCGTAATCTTCGGCCTTTTCCATACCCAGCAACACATCTACAACCTTTCCCTGCAAATCTTTCGTCAGCATGCGGGTTAAAGTTGCCCCTAAAGTAGAAATATGTACTTCGAGGTGCGTATTTTTCAATATATAGATCTGTGGTTTCATACGTAAATACTTCTATTTATTCCAATTACTCTACCAATCCCTTACACTTTAAAACAAAAAATAACTAATTTCTTACTAACTGTTCGCAAAGATATTAATTTCCTTTAATAAAAAAGAGAAAAATCACCATCAATAATGAAAAGATATAGCGTGTATATCTTACCATTCTTAACAGTTTAAGTTGTGCTACTAAAAAAAATGTTATATTTTTGTCCGAATATTTGCGTGCAGAGCATATAGAGCAGAACACAACTAACAATAAATATGAACACACTAGAATTAGAACATAGATTTGAAGAAATCTATGGGAAACGAGCGGAGCATACCTACTTTGCTCCGGGCCGGGTGAACCTTATCGGGGAACACACGGATTACAACGGAGGGCTGGTCTTTCCCTGTGCGTTGAGCTTCGGGACCTATCTTTTGATAGCGAAGCGTGAAGACCGTCAAAATCGTTTTTCGAGTGTAAATATGGATCGTTCTTACACCGCTAATGCAAACGCTTTCGAAGACAAACCTACCGCCTGGATCAAGTATCCGATCGGCGTGATGAAAGAATTTGCAGAACGGGGCTCCGACGTATGGGGGTACGATCTTTTGTACTATGGAAACATTCCGAATGGAGCAGGTCTTTCTTCCTCAGCTTCTATCGAGGTAGTCACAGCAGTGATGCTGAACGATGTCACGAAGGTACACCTCGATATGACCGAGCTGGTCAAAATTTCGCAAAAAGCTGAAAACGATTACGTCGGGGTCAACTGTGGAATTATGGATCAGTTTGCTGTCGGCATGGGCAAAGCCAATCACGCGATCGCTCTGGATTGTGCCAGTCTGAAATACGAGTATGTCCCTTTACATATGGAAGGATATAAGCTCGTCATCGCCAATACCAATAAAAAAAGAGGATTAGCAGATTCTAAGTACAACGAACGGAGAAGCGAATGTGAACAGGCGGTCGCTTCTATTTCAAGCCGGCATCCGATCACTTTCCTCTGTGAATTGACGCCCACCGAATTCGGGCAGTATTGTACTTCGATTTCCGACCCGATCGTTTACCGCAGAGCAAAACATGCTGTGCACGAGCATGCCAGAGTCAAACAAGCCATCGATGCCTTAAAAACAGGTAAACTGACAACGTTCGGGCAATTGATGAATGCCTCCCACCGATCGCTGAAAGACGACTACGAAGTGACAGGGATCGAATTAGATACCCTGGCTGAAGAAGGTCAGCAGCTGGAAGGAGTTTTAGGATCACGGATGACCGGTGCCGGCTTCGGTGGCTGTACCGTAACGCTGATTCAAGAAGAACAGGTCGATCGTTATATCCGGGAAGTAGGGAAAATCTACAAGGACAAAACCCATCTGGAAGCCACATTTTATATCGCCGACATCGGTGAAGGAGCACGTAAATTAAATTAATAATCACATAAAATTTTATTATGAATCCAAGTTTTCATATAATTGATTTCGTAATCGTCGGAATATACGCGATTCTACTAGTGGGTGTAGGTCTGTGGGTATCACGGACTAAAAAAGGACACACCAAAACTGCCGAGGACTACTTCCTGGCCAGTAAAGCATTGCCTTGGTGGGCTATCGGTTCTTCTCTGATTGCCGCCAACATCTCAGCAGAACAATTTATCGGTATGTCCGGTTCAGGTTTTGCCGGAGGTCTGGCTATTGCTTCCTATGAATTTATGGCAGCTCTGACCTTGATTATCGTTGGAAAATTCTTCCTGCCGATTTTTATCAAACAAGGGATTTACACGATTCCGGAATTTGTGGAAAAACGGTTTTCGACCAATCTGAAGACCATCCTGGCTGTATTCTGGATCGCTCTCTTTGTTTTTGTCAACCTGACTTCTGTATTATTCCTGGGTGGTAAAGCCATCGACACGATTGTAGGTGTTGGAGATGGCAGTATGATCGTTCCGGCTATTATCGCGCTGGCTATTTTCGCAGCAGCTTACTCATTATATGGCGGATTATCGGCTGTAGCCTGGACAGATGTCATTCAGGTTGCTCTGCTAGTCATCGGTGGTATTATTACAACCTTAATCGCCTTGCATTACGTCACTCCCGACGGAGGAATCCTGAATGGAATCTCTCACATCGCCGATGCTGCCAGTGATAAATTCGATATGGTACTCTCCCGCGATAACAAGGAGTTCAACAATCTTCCGGGTATCTATGTATTGATCGGTGGACTGTGGGTAGCCAACCTATACTACTGGGGCTTCAACCAGTACATCATCCAACGTACCCTGGCAGCCAAATCACTGACAGAAGCACAACGGGGTATCGCCTTTGCAGCCTTCCTGAAAATGTTGATTCCTTTCATCGTAGTTATTCCGGGAATCGTTGCCTGGGTAATGTATTCCGAAGACCTGTACGGCGCCAGAAGTGCTTTCGAAATTGCAGGTTCTACCGCATTGAACAATGACAATGCTTATCCCTGGCTGATCAGTACCTTCATTCCCGTCGGTGTGAAAGGCCTGGTACTAGCCGCCTTAGCTGCAGCGATCGTTTCTTCGCTGGCTTCTATGCTGAATTCAACTTCCACCATTTTTACGATGGATATCTATAAACCATATATCAATCGCGAAGCTTCGCAAACAAAACTGGTCAACGTAGGCCGTTTAACAGCCGGTATCGCCTTGATCATAGCCGTATGTATGGCCCCGCTATTGGGAGGTATCGATCAGATGTTCCAATACATTCAGGAGTATACCGGTTTGGTAAGCCCGGGTATTTTGGCTGTATTCTTAATGGGATTGTTCTGGAAGAAAGCAACGAACAAAGGAGCGATCTGGGGTGTACTTTGTTCCATTCCAATCGCTCTGATCTTTAAACTCTTACCACTCGAGATGCCGTTCATGGACCAAATGTTCTACGCAACCTTGTTGACGATTGTAGTGATCTTTATGGTCAGCCTGAGCAGTAATCCCGCAGATGATGATCCGAAAGCGATCAAACTGACTGCCGATATGTTTAAAACAGACAAAGTATTCAATATTTGTGCTTATATCATCTGTATCTTATTGGTAGTGATCTACACCGCATTCTTCTAAAAAAAAACAGGGATGAAAGCTTATCTTTCATCCCTGATTCTATCCTTATTTTACAAATAGGTCTTCAGCCGTTTGTTGTTCTTCACCTCTTTCAATTTCCGGATCGCTTTAGTCTTCACCTGTCTGACTCTTTCACTCGTCAAACCTAATTTCGTTCCGATTTCTTCGAGTGACATCGAGGAATATCCGTTCAGGCCATAATACATACTTAAAATAGTAGCTTCACGTACCGACAAAGCAGCGAACGAACGTTCGATATCGGTTTTCAGTGAGTCCTGATTCAGTGAACTTTCAGGAGCCTGGATAGAAGGATCGGGAGCGATATATACATCGTAGAGGGAAATAGATTCTTCATCGGTCGTCAAAGGAGCATCCATAGATACCGGCTTCGTGGCGATCTTCATGTTTTCCTTTACCTCCTCGGGCGTCATATCCATTTTCTCTGCAATCTCTTCTTCTGTCGGTTCGCGTTGGAACTCTTGTTCCAACAAAGTATAACACCGATTCACCTTATTGATCGTACTGATCTTATTCAATGGCAACCGGATAAGCCGGGCATTTTCAGCTATTGCCTGAAGGATAGACTGACGAATCCACCATACAGCGTAAGAAATAAATTTGAATCCTTTGGTTTCGTCGAAGCATTCGGCCGCTTTGATCAATCCGACATTTCCTTCATTGATCAGATCACCTAAAGTCAGCCCATGATTTTGATACTGTTTCGCGACAGAAACGACAAACCGCAGATTACTCAATACCAGTTTTTCCCTTGCCGCCCGGTCTCCACTTCTGATTTTTTTTGCCAAATCGGCTTCTTCTTCGGGAGATAAAACATGGATTTTACCTATCTCCTGAAGATATTTCTCGATGGAGTACGACTCGCGCCCCGTAATTTGCTTGGTAATCTTAAGCTGTCTCATATCAGGATAATCGCTCTTAAAGTTAATAATTTGATTTATAAAAACAAATTTTCAGACTTCTTTTTCATCTTTCAGTAATAATACGAGACCAGCCAAGGCTTAGTTACAAGTAATCAGATAAAAAAAAGTAACTTTTTTTTGGAGACACCAAAAAAATCCCTACTTTTGCAGTCCGAAGTGAGAAAATAATGCTAAAATATATTTTACAATGAAACGGACATTTCAACCCTCAAACACCAAAAGAAGAAACAAACACGGTTTCAGAGAAAGAATGGCAACTGCCGGAGGTAGAGCAGTATTAGCCAGAAGAAGAGCAAAAGGAAGAAAGAAGCTGACCGTATCTGATGAACGCAGACACAAGGCCTAATTCTTTACAGATATAAAAAAAGCTGCTCCGAGGGCAGCTTTTTTTATATGGAATAGCTTAAATTTGTCTGAGAAATACATCGAACATGAGTAAACAGGGAAAGAAAATAGAAGATATCGATCAATTACTGGCCATGGCCGGCTCCAACCTCAGCATCCTGGAGGAAGAAGTGGATATCAAGGTGCAGAAAGAATACTTCGAAATGGTAAACTTACTCAGTAAACGAACTGAAAACTACCAAAAAACAAGCAAACAATACCTGGAAAACATCAATGACCTCTATGACGATACGATCGACCCGGAAATCAAAAAGAAAATGCTGGTCGTATTGGCAACTCTGGACGATGTTTCGGTATACCGTGCTATCGAAAATTTTTCGAAACAAGACACTCCCTTAAAAAAATGGGCGATTATAGCGCTCCAACAATCCAGAATGTTATTACAATCGACTCTGCTGGATGATCCCGGTGTGTTTATCTCTACAGGGCTGGGAGGTCAAGGGTTATTATTGCGGTATTTCTGTGTGTTTTTTTACCGCGTTCCCGGCGACTTACCCTCTTTTCAGCAAAATACGCTGAAAAATGAAGCAGAAACAGCCATTAACAATGCTCAAGGCTGTATCGAATCTACGGAATTTAAAGGGAATTATGCCGTGATGCTGTTGCTCCTTCCTCTGAAAACAGAGCTTCAACCCCTTTTCGCAGGAATTATCGACGAATGTAATCAATACGGTAATTTCTTACATGAGAATATGATCATCACAAACGTGAAAAAATTGACGGATGAAGAAATCATGCATTTGTTGCATGCCAAAAACAAACCGGAATAAACGATCTCAAAAGGTAAAACGTAGCTGCAAAGCAAGATCATACCATTTATTTCCTTCTACTTTCGTGACTCCCGAACCGATTACTTCCCGGTCGGGATACACCGTAAATCCACTCTTTAGGTAACAAGTCAGGCTGTTTAACGGTTTCCAACTCAAGTTCAGGTAAGTACGCCACCCCTCTCCCATAAAAGAAGGAAAGGAGTATCCATACAGCACATTATTCTCGTATGCATAAATCCTGGACTGATAGGAATCGGTCTTAAACCAAGCCAAACGATATTGCATTTTAAAACGACTATTCCGGGTTGCATAAATCAAATCCTGATAGACCAGGAAACCTTTTTCCTTGATCTGTTCTTTATGGTAATGAGAAAGGCTGAAACGTGTTCTTAACTCCAACTGACGAGTTACCCGATAACCGATCTGATAACGGTATTCACTTTTTTCCCGCTGAACAGAGATTTTTTCTTTCGTATCTTCGGGATGGATCTCCCGTTTTAACCGAAAACGATGTTCCCAGTTCCCATGCCGGTAACCGATCTGTCCCAACAGTTCCCACCCCGATCCGGGAATAGTAGCTCCATAACGGGGACTGAAAAAACGAAACCAATCATAGTACAGATTAATCTTCAAGTTTTTCAGAGGAGATATATCGGTACCGAAATACACCCCCTCCTCATTGGATGTATTGGAATATTCGCCAAATCCGGCAGCATAATGGGAGATATATTTTTTATCGTAACGACGATAAAGCAAACAGGCAGATAAGAATGAATTTCCCCACCTCAGCCCGTTGATCGTAGCCCAGGAACCGATTCCGCTAAAAGCCGTTTCTCCGAACCAATATATTCCGCGAAACGAAGTTTTATAATCCACACTCATCAAAAAACGTTTGTGCCCTGTATCGTTATATTGCTGATAAATACGATCCCCGATCATCAAGGCCGGTTTAAAATCATAATACAAAGCGTTCAGACCGAGCTTAAAGGCCGGTGCATTCCAATGTACGGCTCCTCCCGTAGTCAGTTCTTCCAGGGTATGTTTTTTCCGGCACTCGTTATTATTACGGTGATAACCGGATTCATACAAAGAAACCGACAGCAGATCCTCTTCTGCCAGTGTATCCGCCTGCACGATATTACCATCGGTTTTCTTCCTGGAAAAAAACACATCCGCCGTTACCTGCCGACAGGGTTTCAAAGTCAGGGCAACGCCTTTCAGGTAATTATTTTCATCGGCAGAAGTGTAGGGCGAAAAACCTTTGCCCGATTTCTCGTTTCCGACGACAACCTCCGATTTCCCGGAAGCAAAACCACCCCAGGCCACTAAGCCTTGCCCCCATTGTAAGCGGTAATTACCCAAAAGAATCCGTTGGAAAAAACGATCTGTATGAATACTTATGTGGGCTGATAAAAAATCAAAACCGGTTTTCTGATACCGGGTAAAATATCCTTCACCCGGATCATTTTCAAGAGTCAAACCAGCTTGCAGATGTTGCCCGATCGTCGCTTTATACTTGAGTAACAGCCCGACCGGAGGGCCATGGAAGCGATTATCTACTTTGCGCTCATACTCTTTCCGGGTATCGAAATCAACCGGAGAATAGGTTGTATACCCTTCCTGCAAGGGGAGACTCACTTTGGCACGGGTCAGTAATTCCTGTCGGCTACGTAACCTTATCGCTTTCACCCGGTCCTGCACTTCCGGATGCCCTAAAGTAATGAAAGACCGGATATTCTCCAGATCTTTCTTCCCAATTCCCGGCACCAACAATAACTCGTTGATATGAAGAAAATTCCCGTATTTCTTTCGAAATTCCAACAACTGGTCAATCTGACTGTCGGACAATAAAAACAACATCTTGAGGGAATCGAACCCGGCCATATTTACGTTCACAGGAGTCATCAACAGATTAGAAAGGATATCGACCATCTCCTCGTATCCATCTTCTGTATTCAGAATATCATTTCCTTCCAACAAACGTTCAATATCAGGTAAATCCTGTGCCCAAACATCCAAAGAGACCAGTGAAAACAATAGAAATAACCCAAATTGCCAGCATCTCATCGTACTGAAAATTATACAACTTCTGCCAGGCCGGACCTCGCAACAAGCAGTAAGCTGTAGTTCTGCATCAGATATAAAATCCTAACATCCCGTTACCACAAGGGGGAACTCTCCATTAAAAATACCGACGGTATGAAATTAAGCGACGAAACAGAACGAACAAAAAATAAATTACCTTATACCGCCGGCATCACGCTATGACCACACAACAATAACACCTCATCTTATTATATTTTCAAATTTATGAATTATTTACTTAAAAACAAACTTAATTTAAAAATATTTACAAAAGAAAATCCCGTAAAGAATAGATAACTCTTTACGGGATGATATATCAGTCGGTTCAGATCAATTTGTTTTGAAATTATATTTCACCGCAGCCAATTCTTTATTGGCATCGACGATCTTCTTTTTCAAAGATTCTTTAAAATGAATCATCTTTTCTTTCAACTCCCGATCTCCGACAGCCAATATTTGTACGGCGAGAATTCCAGCATTCATCGCTCCGTTGATAGCCACTGTAGCGACAGGAATTCCCGGAGGCATCTGAGTAATAGCCAACAAAGCATCCATTCCGTTCAAAGAGGCGTTGATCGGCACCCCGATCACCGGCACCGGTGTCATGGCCGCAATGACTCCGGGCAGATGGGCAGCCATACCGGCTCCGGCGATAATGACTTCTATTCCTCTCTCTGCAGCCTGTTTGGCAAAAGCCTCCACCTCTGCAGGAGTACGATGAGCCGACAAGGCATTCATTTCAAATGGAATACCCATGTCATCCAATACTTTCGCCGCCTTCTCCATAATGGCCAGATCGGAAGTACTCCCCATAATAATACTTACTCTTGGATTCATTCGATATTTGTTTTATAAGGTAAAATTCATCAGACTAATCGATACAAAAATAAATATAATCTGATTTGTCCCTCCATATATGCCTTAAAAATATTACTTTTGTCCAAATAAATACTCAAAGGGATAGCAATTTAGCAAAATGGGAAATATCATATTACATGACAAAGAGTTTCGTCCTTTTATCGAAGCTACTAAAATCGATCAAGTCATTACCCGAATGGCCGAACAGATGAACCGGGAGCTAGCCGATACCCAACCTCTATTTTTAAGTATTTTGAACGGTTCTTTTATGTTCACATCAGACCTGATTAAACAAATCGTCATTCCGGGTACACAAATCAGCTTTGTCAAAGTCGCTTCCTATAGCGGAACCTGTTCTACCGGAGCAATCCAAGAGTTGATCGGGCTAAAAGAGGACATACAGAACCGTACGGTCGTCATTCTGGAAGATATCATCGACTCCGGAAGATCGATGAAGCATTTGCTGGAATATTTACATGCTAAGAATCCGAAACAAGTGATCGTCGCCACTTTATTCCATAAACCCAAAGCCGCAGTCTGTCAGGTACCCATCGCCTACAAAGGCATTGAACTGGAAAACGATTTTGTCGTGGGAAGAGGCTTGGATTACGATGGTTTGGGAAGAAATTATCCGGATCTCTATATCCTGAATGCCTAAGATTTTTTACCTTTTACTTTTTCATATTATGGCTTCTACGAATTTTGTCGATTATGTAAAAACCTTCTGCCGGAGTGGTGCCGGAGGCCGGGGATCCGCCCATTTACACCGGGATAAACGAACGATGAAAGGCGGACCGGATGGAGGTGACGGAGGACGGGGAGGCAATGTCATCGTCCGTGGAAACCGAAATTACTGGACACTGATCCATTTGAAATACCAGCGCCATGTATTTGCAGGTGACGGCGGAAACGGAAGTGAAGACCGGAGTACAGGTGCCGATGGTGAAGATGTTACAATCGAAGTTCCTTTAGGAACGGTTGCCCGGGATGCAGAAACCGGCGAAACGATTTGTGAAATCACACAAGACGGGGAAAGTTTTATCCTGGTCAAGGGAGGACGCGGAGGTCTGGGCAATTGGAATTTCCGTTCGGCAACGAATCAAACGCCCCGTTTTGCACAGCCCGGAGAGCCCCGCGTCGAACGGACGGTCATTCTCGAATTAAAGGTATTAGCGGATGTGGGCCTCGTAGGATTCCCCAATGCCGGCAAATCGACCTTATTGTCGGTAGTATCTGCTGCTAAACCCGAAATCGCCAATTACCCTTTCACGACACTCGTTCCTAACCTGGGAATCGTCAATTACCGCGATGGACGTTCGTTCGTTATGGCAGATATTCCCGGTATTATCGAAGGAGCACACCAAGGAAAAGGACTGGGTATCCGATTTTTGCGCCACATCGAACGCAACTCGGTATTGCTATTTCTGGTACCTGCCGACAGTCAGAATATTCATCAGGAATATAACATCCTGTTAAACGAATTGAAACAATACAATCCGGAGCTTTTGGATAAAAAACGCGTATTGGCCATTTCAAAATCAGACTGTGCCGATAAAGAACTGATGGCAGAGATGGAGTGCGATCTCCCCGATATCCCTTATGTCTTTATCTCCTCTGTGACAGGAACCGGCCTTACCGAATTGAAAGATATACTCTGGAAAGTCCTCAATGAATAAATTTTGGCAGTTATATACCTTACACCGATAAATGTAGAATTATTTTGTTACTTGTTCGTCTTCGGTGTTCGTGTTGGGGGACCCGGTCGCTTCTGTCGGTCGTCTACCTTTTTCTTTCACTGACCGGCGGAACTCGCTTCGCTCAGACACCACCGGTCGGGCGTTCAGAAAAAGCAAGACGACACCCGACAGAGCTCCAATGGTCCCCCAACACGAACACCTCCGACTTACGTTATCACTGCATGGAAAACGAACTGTGACCTGAAAAGTATAAACTTCTATCAAACAGCTGTTTTTCTGCCCCCCTACATGAGGGATTAATTCAGCCATCGCTATTTTATAGAAATAATCCGGTCAGGTAACCCAGGTATCCATACTCCGGTCAGGGTGGCCTGCTCTTTCATTCAATAAAACTTTCCTTCTTTGCCCTGTAGTGCTGACGGAAGATGGAGGGTTTTGTGGCGGAAGACCATTGGAGCAGGAACGAGGGTCCGGTTAGGTTTTCCGAACGCCCGACCGGTAGTGTCTGACGAGCCTGCGAGGAGTTCCGCCGGTCAGTGAAGGAAAGCCTTAGCGGACCGGTCCAGGCGAACCGGCCTGACGGCACAAAACCCTGCATCGGAATAGAAAGAAAAAATGAACCTACCATAGATTTGGAGAACGGGGAAATTAAAGTTTACTTTACTTTTTTCTTTTCCCCTTTCTCCGTTGCACCCAAGAAAACCTACATTTAGTGTAAACATGTATATAAATACCTATTTATCCCCATTCTACTTGTGTCTTTCTTTCAATACCCGGATGACATCCTCCAGCCCATATCCTTTGGCAATCAATAAAACCAGATAATGATACATCAAGTCGGCCGCTTCATTTAAAAACAAATCTTCATTGTCGTCTTTCGCTTCGATTACTAATTCCACAGCTTCTTCCCCAACCTTTTGAGCGACCTTATTTATTCCTTTGGAAATCAAACGGGCCGTATAGGACTCTTCCGGAGAATCATTTTTCCTTTTTTGCAGGAACTTTTGTAAGAAGAACAAAAAATCCGCCTCCTCATTCTTCTCTCCCCAACAGGTATCTGTTCCAGTATGGCAAGTCGGTCCGAGCGGTTTGGCTTTAACCAATAAAGTATCGCCATCACAATCGGCTTGTATGTCTTTCAGGTATAGAAAATGTCCGCTTTCTTCACCTTTTGTCCACAACTTTTGCCGGGACCTGCTAAAAAAACAAACTTTTCCATTCGTCAGGGTTAATGTCAAGGCCTCCCGGTTCATATAGCCGAGCATCAAAACCGTCCTGGTCTCTGCATCTTGAATGATAGCAGGGATCAAACCATTTTCGTCAAATTTCAAATTTTCTATTTCCATCTTATATCTTTTCAATTATTTACCCTCTTACCGTTATCCCGTTTTGCCGCAAGTAGGCTTTCACCTGTCCGACAGTCAGCCTGCCATAATGAAATACCCCGGCAGCCAAAGCAGCATCTGCTTTACCTTTTGTAAATACTTCATTAAAATCCGCTAGTTTTCCTGCACCACCGGAAGCAATGACCGGAACATTCACCAATCCGCTCAACCGGGCTATCGCTTCGCAGGCGAATCCCCGGTTCGTCCCATCATGGTCCATAGAAGTGAATAATATTTCCCCGGCTCCCCGCTCTCCGACTTCCAGTGCCCAAGTGTATAATTCTCTTTCAGTTCTTAGTCTTCCTCCTTTACTGTATACGCACCATTCTTCCTTTTCATATCGGGCATCGATAGCCACAACAATACATTGTTTCCCAAAATGATAGGCTAACCGATCGATTAAATCCGGTTCGGACAGAGCTGCCGAATTGACCGATATCTTATCCGCCCCCTTTTTTAATAAAGCCTCAACATCTGCCTCCCGGGCAATGCCGCCTCCGACAGTAAAAGGGACATCGACTGCAGTAGCCACACGCTCCACCCAGCTCAGGCGGGTACTCCGGTTGTCATTACTGGCAGTGATGTCTAAAAACACCAGTTCATCAGCACCGGCAACAGAATACTTCTTTGCTAATTCTACAATATCACCGGCATCTTTCAAATCGTTGAAATGTACTCCTTTCACCGTCCGTCCCTCTTTAACGTCCAAACAAGTGATTATTCTTTTAGCTAACAAAATCAAAAATTTTTAAGTGATTTCAAATCTATTTTCTTTTCATACAAAGCCTTCCCAACGACCACGGCTTCTACTCCAACTTCTGCAAGCTGTTGTAAATCTACCGTTCCACTCACTCCCCCTGAAGCGATCAACCGAATCTCCGGATAAAGGCGAAGTAATTCCCGATACAAGCCGATAGCCGTTCCATCCATCATCCCATCCCGGGTGATATCCGTACACATCAAATGCCCGATCCGTCCCCGATAGGACTCAATCAATTGAAAAATCGTCGTATCGGTCACCTTTTTCCATCCCTGAATACACACCTTGGTATTCCAGACATCAGCTCCGATAATTACTCTTTCATACCCATACTTTTCCAGCCATTCAGCGGTTTGTTCGGGATTTGTCTGAGCGATACTGCCAACACAAGCATAATCAGCCCCCGCTTCAAACACACGACGCATATCCTCATCAGTCTTCACCCCTCCTCCAAAATCTACGGACAAACGGGTATGTTTACAAATCGTTTCAAGCACAGCCCAATTGACAACTCCCGACGCTTTCGCCCCATCCAGATCGACCAAATGCAGCCGATCCAGTCCGGCCTCTTCAAACAGGCGTGCCATTTCTAAAGGGTTAGCCGAATATATCTTACACTGTCCATAATTTCCTTGAGTTAAACGGACACATTTCCCACCGATAATATCGATTGCAGGTATAATTTTCATTTTCAATTTTATACTATATCTAAAAAGTTCTTTATTATTTTTTCTCCGGCACCGGCAGATTTTTCAGGATGGAATTGGCATCCATAAAAATTATTTTTACAAATAGCAGCGGCGAAAGAACACTGATAGTCGCAAGTTGCGATACAATAAGCTGTAACAGGAACATAATAGGAATGTACAAAATACATCCATTCCCCGGGATTTATCCCTTGAAACAAAGTAGTTTTCAGCTTCCGGACCGTATTCCACCCCATATGAGGCACTTTACAACTGTCTGTAAACTTCTTCACTTCCATAGGAAAGATACCCAATCCCCATGTATTTTCTTCTTCCGAAAACCGGCACATCAACTGCATCCCCAGACAAATTCCCAATACGGGCATTTCCAGTTGTGGGATTATCCGATCTAATCCTTTATCTTTCAATTGCTTCATGGCAGCAGCAGCTTGTCCGACACCCGGAAATATCACACGGTCGGCCCGGGCGATCAGCCTGACATCACTACTCAAGACCGCCTGAACCCCTAAGCGTTGTAAAGCAGTCGTCACTGAAAAGACATTCCCGGCTCCATAATCGATAATAACAACTTTCATGATCTCCTATTTATCTGTACAATCATTTCGTCATTCCTAAACTAAGCGAGACAGCCCTTCGACGAAGGGATCCCTCCTCCGGTTTGCCGGATAGCCTGCCGTACGGCACGGGCAAAAGCTTTGAATACAGCCTCCAGAATATGATGCGTATTTTCTCCCTGGGCCGAGATATGCAGATTGCACTGCCCGCTCTGACAAAAAGAAGCAAAAAAATGCCGGGCCATCTCCGTCGGAAAATCTCCGACATATTCCCGTTTCAAAGTAACCCCCCATTCCAACCAAGTCCTTCCGCCGAAATCGAGTAATACCTCTGCCTTTGCATCGTCCATAGGCAAAGCAAAACCATATCTTTCGATTCCTTTTTTACTTCCCAGGGCTTTAGCGAAACACTCCCCCAATACAATAGCCGTATCCTCAACGGTATGATGCTCGTCGACCTTCAAATCTCCCCGTACTCCGATCTCCAGATCTACCCCTGCGTGCCGGGCGATTTGTTCCAGCATATGGTCGAAAAACGACAAACCGGTCTTTATACTGCAACAACCTTCCCCATTCAAATTTAAAGTAACAGTTACCTCTGTCTCCGCAGTTTTCCTACAAATCCGGACTTTCCGGCTTCCTGATATTATAAATCGGGTAATTTCCCGCCAGGAATCTGTATGCAATACCACCGGTAAATCGGTCTCCCGCCATTCTCCCAGCCAAATCCCTTTTATCCCCATATGAGCAGCCAGCTGCATATCGGTCTCCCGATCCCCGATCACATAGGAATTTTCAGTATCCAAATATTCATTCAAATATTTTTCTACCATCCCTATTCCGGGTTTTCTAAAACGGGAATATTCTTCCGGCCGGCTCGGATCGATACATATCTCGTCGAAAACGATCCCTTCACTTTCCAACACCTTCAACATCAATGTTTGCGGAAGCATAAAATCTTCCATAGGAAAATCGGCAGTCCCTAAGCCATCCTGGTTACTCACCATCACCAATCGAAAATCCGTATTCCCGGTAATCTCCCGCAGTGCTCCGATCACTCCCGGCATAAACTCCAGTTTTTCCGGCCGGTCCACCTGAAAATTGTCTGTCGGTTCTTTGATGATCGTACCGTCCCGGTCTATAAATAACATCTTTTTCATAAGGTATTCACTTCCATTACATTATCATATTCATGAAGAACTTCCAGCAACCGATCGTTCTCCTCCCGGGTACCGACAGTGATCCGGATTCCTCCTCCGATCAAAGGCGGAATATCCCGTAACCGTACAACCACCCGACAAGCAATCAGATAGCGATATAACTTCTGACAAAATTCAGTGATGACCAATATAAAATTGGCTTCCGAATCATATACTCGCCGGAATATACCCAACCCTCTCAATTCCCGGATCAGACGCTCCCGTTCGAGGATAATCCCAGTCCGCCGATTCTGGAAAAGATCATATTGCCGGAGAAGGGCCAAAGCGGTCTGTTGGGTCAGCCCCCCGATATTATAAGGAGCTTTCACCCGATTCAATATTCCGACTACTTCCGGATCGGCTAAGCCTATCCCCAAACGCAATCCTGCCATTCCCCAAGCTTTCGACAGAGTCTGCAAAACAACGACATTCCGGTATTTATCCAATAAATGCACCGCAGAAGGTGCGTCTGTAAAATCGATATAGGCCTCGTCGACGATCACCATTCCCTGAAACTCCCCACACAACCGCTCAATCTGCCCGTAAGGGATAACCTTCCCGGTAGGATTATTAGGCGTACAAAGGAAAATCAGTTTGGTGCGATCGTCCACTCGTCGTCTCAACTCGGACCAGTCGGGTAACAAATCGGCTGTCAGATCGATTTTTTTCACTCCAACCCGATTAATCGCAGCACTCACTTCATACATAGCATAACCGGGAGAAAAGACGACTATATTATCTTCCGCAGGTTCGCAGAAACTCCGGATCAATAAATCGATCAGCTCATCGCTCCCATTTCCCAAAATCATATGATCCACCTTCACTTCCTTCAGTCGGGCCAATTCTTTCTTCAATTCCCGCTGATAAGGATCCGGATAACGATTCACTCCCGTATCGAAAGGATTTTCATTCGCATCGAGTAAAATAGCCTGTCCTCCTTCATACTCCTCCCGAGCACACGAATAAGGTTGTAATTCCCAAATATTTTTACGTATCAATTTTTCTATTTCCATAAATTTCCTCTTATTTCATTGTCCCTCCCTTTCACTTCCAACCTCCAGCCTTTTGCTTTTTTCACTTTTTACTTTCCCTCTTCTTTCCTTATCTCCACCGCCCTCCGGTGTGCATACAAAAGTTCATGCTCCGCCATAACCCCGATGGTCGGAGCCAGATCGAGCAGGCCTTCCCGGGTTATTTCCTGAAAAGTAATTTTTTTCACAAAAGCATCCACATTCACTCCGCTATATGCTTTGGCATATCCATGGGTCGGTAGGGTATGATTGGTACCCGAAGCATAATCTCCTGCACTTTCAGGAGAATAGTTACCCAGAAACACAGAGCCTGCATTTTTTATTTGTGGTATCGAATCGAGATAATTTTCCACACTCAGGATCAAGTGTTCCGGTGCGTATTCATTTGCCAATTCCAAACATTCATCTACATTTTCCAGTACTATCGCTTTCGAATTTTCCAAAGCCTTCGAAGCGATAGTCTTACGGGGCAATACGGCCAATTGGCTTTCTATCTCTTTCTGAACCCGATCGACCAGGCAGCTGTCCGTTGTCAATAATATCACCTGGCTGTCCGGACCGTGCTCAGCTTGTGACAATAAATCGGCCGCTACAAAACGAGGATCGGCCGAACGGTCGGCAATCACCATGACTTCGGAAGGTCCTGCCGGCATATCGATCGCCGTACCATAATTACAGGCCAGCTGTTTTGCCGCTGTAACATACTGATTACCGGGACCGAAGATTTTATACACCTTAGGCACACTCTCCGTGCCGAAAGTCATCGCCCCGATAGCCTGTATTCCCCCGACTTTAAAGACTTTATCCACTCCGCATTGGCGGGCTGTCCATAAAATAGCCGGATGAACTCTACCTGAACGATCCGGAGGTGTACACAAAACGATTTCCTCACAACCGGCAATCCGGGCCGGAACGGCAAGCATCAATACGGTAGAAAACAAGGGAGCACTTCCTCCGGGAATATACAAGCCCACCTTTCCGATCCCTCTAGTCTCTTGCCAGCAACGGAATCCTTTCGGATTGACATATTCGTTCCGTCCGGTCAGTTGCAAAGTATGAAAGGCCTCAATATTTTGCCGGGCCTCCGTTATCGCCCTTTTCAAATCATTGCTTACCTCTCTTTCAGCTTCCCGGAACTCTGCTTCAGCCGCCTGTAAACGTTCTACTTTAGCCTGGTCGAAAAACCAGGTATATTTAACCAAAGCCTTGTCACCGTCTTTCAGGACCTCTGCAAAAATAGTTTTACAAATTTTCTGCAAATCAGCATTTTCCATCTGAGGACGCTTCAATAAGTCCACCCATCTTTCCCGGACGGGATTTATTATTCTTTCCATAGCTATCTCTTTTTCAGTATTACAAAATCATTTTTTCAATCGGCACGATCAGAATCCCTTCCGCTCCGGCTTCCTTCAATTTACCGATTACTTCCCAAAACTCATTTTCATTCACAACCGAATGAACAGACACCCATCCGTTTTCGCGTAAAGGCATGATGGTAGGACTTTTCATTCCCGGTAAAAGCCGACAGATCTGATCCAAAGCTTTTTCAGGAGCATTCAGTAAAATATATTTGTTGTATTTAGCAGCCAATACAGCCTTAATCCGAAATACCAATTGGGCTAACAATTCCTGCTTCTCACCGCATAAACCGGAATTAGCCACCAAAATAGCCTGAGATTCAAAAATCTTATATACCTCTTTCAGGCCGTTTTTAAACAAAGTACTCCCGGAACTGACCAAATCACAAATCGCATCGGCCAATCCGATATTGGGAGCTATCTCCACCGAACCGGAAATCTCATGAATCTCAGCCTCTATATCGTTTTCCGTCAAAAAATCTTTTAAAGAGTTCGGATAAGAAGTCGCAATCTTTTTCCCCTGTAAATAAGAGATGTCCTGAAAATCGACATTTTTAGGTACAGCTATCGATAACCGGCACCTGGAAAACCCCAGGTCGAGCACATGACGGATACCCGTTTTTTTCTCTTTTTCCGTATTATCCCCGATGATGGCAATATCGGCCACCCCATCTCGCACATATTGCGGGATATCGGAATTCCTCAAATACAATACATCCAATCGGAAATTAGAGGCCTGGGCCATTAACTGATCTTTTCCGTTGTTGATAGATATCCCGCACTCTTTCAGTAAAGTCAGTGAATCTTCATTTAAACGGCCGGATTTCTGGATTGCAATTTTTAAGTTTATCATAACGCTATTTAGAGTTAGCGCCCGACTGATCCGGGTAGGCAAAAAAACAAAAAAAGCCCGCCTGAATCAGGCGAGCTTATTATACTTTTATTGAAGACCGAACAGCATAACAACATCATCTCACCTGAAACAGTGATGGCAATGATGATGGTTATGATGTAATGTACTTCTCATTTTTCTTCTTTTATCGCTGCAAATATAAAGGTAAAAAATAACTTTCCAAATAATATCGGTGAAAATGTTATAAATTCAACTTTTTCTTATTTTACTGTATAAACAAACTTCCATTGGACAGGTCGAGAAAAACTTTTCCTGTATACTTCACATCACCGACAAATTTAGTTCCAATAGTAACGTTTCGTTCGGCCGTAGTTTTTTCATCCAAAGTTATTCCTTTAGCCAGGTCCATCTTCAAGGATTTATTATGTTTCAATTCGAGCTGATAGCCTGCTTCTTTCATAAAAGTCAATCCCACTTTTGTAAAAGAACCTTTCAAACGGATCTCGGAAAACAACAGTTGTATATTGCGAACATTCATCTCCCCCATTTTCATATCCATATCCATATAACTACCCAAATCCTGTACCTCATATTTGGTAAAAGACGAGCTACCGGTCAATTCTTCTACATCCCCGATTTTCATTGTCCCGCCGGAAGAGCGCAAGTTCAGCTTACCCATCGATTCCAACTCTCCGTCACAAGCATTGGTTTCTAACCGAACATCATCACCGGAAGCAATCCGAATGGTACAATTCCGAAACTCTCCTTTCATCAAAGCCACCTCTTCTACATTGAAAATTCCTTTCTCTTGCTTGATGTACAATTCTCCTCCGCTCAAAGCAGTCGCTTTAAAATCCCCGACACGAATATCCGCATTTACCTCACCTGAAAAATTAGTCAGGTATACATTGCCGTTTGTACTGATCAATCTCAACTTGATTCCTTTCGGAACAGATACTTTATAGTCGACATTTAATGTCGTGTTGGTCAGAAACTGCTTCAATCCCATGTCTTTCCCGAATTCGGTCTTAAAATTGAGATATTGCCCGGTAATCGTTTCTCCTATCTGAATCAATTCGAGTGTTTCATCCGCTTTCACCCCCGATTTAGCAGTCACCTTCATGGCTACAGCTACTTTGATCTCATCCCCATCCACCTGAACAATTTCCATTTTTCCATATTGGTTGGACAACACCAACTCCTCGATCCCGGCTTTAGGATAAGTTTTTTCATATTTTTTCTCACTGGTTTCGGCTTTCGATTGAATTCCCGCAACCAACAGGCACAACACTGCAATTAGCACTTTCATATTCTATCAGATTAAAATTTTGAATTTTCAGCTTCTTCTTCCATTTGTTTGTAACGGGCAGCCAGATAAGCGATCATTTTACTGAACGATTCCATAGCCGCTACCGTTTCCGGATGAATCTCCCGTTTTTGTAATTTCAGCATCAGCTGTCCATACAAACCGTTTAAAGCCAATTCCACATCCGAGACCGTATCGTCCACACCGGCTTTCCTACGAAACTCCACCAAATTTCCGGCCGCCTGGGTCACCAATTGCCGATATCTCCCGTCATGAGCCTGGTGCAACAAGAAAAAGTGTAATTCGGTCAGTTCATCCACTGTATTTTTCAGGGCCTGAATATGCCCTTTCTCTTCCACTTTTTCTTTTTGCATAATAGCGATCAGGTTATCATACCAATCATGAATTTCCTTCGAAGTCCGTTCATCCGCCTGGAAACCGGCCACCAGATAACGATCCACCTGCTCCATATCCAGCTTCAAAGCCCGGAGCATATCTTCAAGCTGCCACATATACAAAATATATTCGGCAATATTATTCTTTTTTTTCTCTCTGGCTATTAACACAATACGATCTGGTTTTAATTTATAGGTTACAAGTCGTAATCATCTCCTTCTTTCATTTTATCGATCATCCGGCGATCACGTTTCGTGGGACGCCCTAACCCCCGGGGACGCGATTCAAAGCCATAAACTTTTACCGCATTCAACAAAGCCAAATTTTCAGGTGGAGTCACCTCTTCCACAAAATCAACCGCCAATTGTGCCGACATCCGCTTCGCCGTAAGTGCCTTCACCCGATAATGCCGTTCAATAGGCGGAATCCTTACTTTCACAATCTCACCTCCCTTCAGTTCACGGGAAGCCTTGACATGTACATCTCCGATGGTAACATGTCCTTTGCCACATTCTTCAGCAGCCAGAGAACGAGTTTTAAATATCCGGACTGCCCAAAGCCATTTATCTATTCTTACTTTCTCCTCCACGATTTCACTAATTAAGCCTTTCCCCTTTAATTTTTTACTTTCTATCTGTATTAAAAGTATTCATTGTCCTTATAATACCTTGTAATACAAAACTAGTAATAATTTCTCCACCCCGTTCCAACAAAGCCGGTAATTTTTCAGCTTCTTCGCCCTGCCATGTTCCCAGCACATAATCGATCTGCTGTCCTTTCAGGAAATCATTACCGATACCGAATCTCAAACGGGCATAAGCAGAGGTGCCTAATAAGGCATTGATATTTTTCAAGCCGTTATGTCCTCCGTCACTTCCTTGTGCTCTTAAACGCATCTTCCCGAAAGGTAAGGCCAGGTCGTCGACAATAACCAACAAATCTTCCAGAGCGATCTTTTCTTTTTGCATCCAATAACTGACAGCTTTACCACTCAGGTTCATGTATGTATTGGGTTTCAGCAAGACCAAGGTCCGACCTTTCAATTTCATTTCGCAAACAGCCCCATAACGCATATCTTCAAAAACAGCATTGGACGCTTTAGCAAAAGCGTCCAATACATTAAATCCGATATTATGTCGCGTATCCTGATATTCCGGGCCGATATTTCCTAACCCAACAATAAGATACTTCATAATTTATCTGTTATTTTCCTTCCTGAGCAGCAGCACGGGCAGCACGAGTCAGTTTAATTTGTGCAACAACAACCTCTTTCGCATTTACAATCTCAAAGTTTTCAAAAGACAGGTCTTTCACTTTAATAGATTTTCCTAAGCCCAGATTCGTTACATCCAATACAATTTCTCCCGGCAGATTAGCAGGAATAGCTTTCACTTTCAATTTTCTAACTACCAAAGAAAGTTTACCACCAGCCTGTACACCTTCAGCAAATCCCTGTAATTTAACAGGCACTTCCATTATCACTGGTTTATCTTCGGAGATCTGATAGAAATCCATGTGCAATACACGGTCGCTTACGGGATGGAACTGGATTTCACGCATAACAGCTTCGTAGCTCTGTCCTGCTACATTTACTTTTACGATGTATACAACCGGAGTGTAAAGCAATTTTTGCAAATCTTTTTCAACCACTGAAAAATGTACATTTTCTTTACCACCATAAAGAACACAAGGTACTTTCCCTTCAGCTCTCAGCAGATTAGTCGCTTTTTTACCCAGATCAGTTCTCAATTCTCCCTGTAATTCAAACACTTGCATAATAAATCTTTTTTTGTGCTACTCAGAAACAGATTTCAACTCCGGGGGTATAAGCCAGTCTGTCTCCCCATTACACGATTTCAATTATTCCCCGTAAAATCAGGGGGCAAAGATAGGAAATAAATTTAAATATGAGGTCTCTAACGGATTTGAAAATATAAAAAACAAATAAAAACTTTTTTCTTTCAAATAATGATTATACTTTTGCCCATTATTAATCAATTAAACAAATAAAGAAATGGCTTACGTAATATCTGATGACTGTATTTCATGCGGCACATGTGAAGGAGAATGCCCGGTAGGAGCAATTTCTATGGGTGCTGATCATTATGAAATTGACCCTAATGCATGTACAGATTGTGGTACTTGTGCTGGTGTTTGCCCGGTTGAAGCTATCAAACAGGCTTAAATATTATAACAGCATGAAAAAATAAAGCGGGGCTCTTGCTCCGCTTTATTTATTATAGTCTTACCGACTACTGATCACCTGAGTCATCCTGACATCGTGCACTTCGGTCGGAATCCGGTCTAACAACTGAAAATCAAAACAAATCCCTATTTTACAAGCCTTCGTCTGTGACAAAATCTTATCATAAAAGCCTTTCCCCCGGCCTAAACGATTCAAAGTCCGGTCAAAAGCGACGCCCGGCACCAAAATGACATCGATTTTATTCAAATCGGTAAAAAGCCGGCCGACAGGCTCCGGAATAGCATACCCTTCTCCGGGACACAATTTTTCGCGGCCGTCGAAATAACGGATTTCCAATTCATCCCCCTTTACACAAGGTAATAAAATGGTCTTTTCTTCTGCCCATTTACAAACAAAGTCATGCGTAAACACTTCGTCGTCCATCGACCAATAAGCCAACACTACCCGGGCCCGTTGAAATACCTCATTATGCTCCACCTGTTGCCAAACGGAAGCGGACATTCTTTTCTTATCCTCTAGCGTATACTGCTTTTTTATCTCCCGAATCTGTTTTCTAATTTCTTTTTTTTCCATCACCCTTTTTCTATTTTTTACTTTCTACCTTTCATTTCCTCCCCCTCTTTGTTTTATCTTTTTACCTTTTACTTTTTATCCCCCCCTTCAACTTCTCCCCCCCTCCTCGCTTTTAGCCTCTAGCCTTTCGCTTTTTACCTCCCTAAGGCCTATACCCCGCTTCCCTTAATATTTTATGATAATCTTGTTCGGCCATCAACCTTTCCAAGGACACATTCTTCTTTTTCTGCATATATTTTCCGACAATACGGTATCCTGTCCACACCACTGCACGTCCAGGTGATTCGACAGGCATACCCGATGTAAAAGGAGCATCGTTCAGATATTTCGTCATGATGCGTTGTTGAGTCGAGAATAAATAATCGTTCTCGATCAGAAACCGCCAGATCTGTTCCTCATTATTCCGGCACCATTCTTCTTGCTCTGCGGTAAATCCCAACAAGCGATATCCCTTCTCTTCGGGAAGAATCTGCTGTAGCAAATACATGATTTTCCCCTGATAGATCATCCCGCTAATCAAATCATTCTTCAACGGTCGAAACACAAATTCAACCGTCAACCAGCCGGTCAGGGCATCCCGGACAATATCCTCCCGGGTCATCTTCTGCCGTGCATAAACAGGCACCGGCACAGCAAGCATGCTATAAAAAATGCAGTCTTTCCCTAAATAATTATCCAAGCTGATCCCGATAGCAGCACTATCTACGATAATAGACTGATTAAATCCGGAAATATGGGTATATACTTCCGGGAGAGTGTGCTGAGGAAAATAATAACGATAATAAGCCCAGGCTTGTGAAAACTGTTTTTCCAGATCACTGATATCTGTATATCGGATAGCTACCGTATCGGCCACCTCTCGCATAACAGGATCTTTTAAAAACAGGGCCAATAGATTGGAGAAATTAGAATCAGAGGCTCTCCCCAACTGCAACACACCGATTGTATAGGTATCCCAATAACGTCCGTATTTTTTTTGCAGTACCCCCCAATCGGGTAGCACTGTGTCTAAACGAAATAAATCCAGATCCAAACGTCCGATCTTCGTATCTTTCAATAAATTCCTAACTTCCGGAGCCGGATTTCTCTTACAGCCGGAAAACCAAAAACCAAGAATTATTAGAATTAAAAGAAACTTCAAGGCCATTTTTAATTATTTTGATACTAAAAATCGTAATTTTACGGCAAAGATAAACGAAAAGATAAAAAGGTAATACGATAGTTGCTTAAAGTCGGTAAGAATCTCTGAGACTCAGAACGACTTTTTAACCTGTAATACACTAAATTATGATCATTGCTATACCACAATTAAATTATAAAGCCGGAGATATTCAAGGAAATAGCGAAAAAATCATTTCTGCGATCCAAAAGGCTCAAAATCAAAAAGCAGAACTGATCCTATTCCCGGAACTGGCTGTTTCCGGCGCATTGCCCCAGGATTTACTGGAGAGAGAGGAATTTGTAAATGCCTGTCGTATGGCCGTAGAAAAAATCGCAGCCACATGTACTCAAATTGCAGCTATTGTAGGAGCACCGAATTTGGATAGCGAAAATGGTATTATGTACAACTCAGCCTATTTTATCCAGAATGGGGAAGTGGTAGACGGTGTTCATAAAAACATCCTGAGTGATTATGATATTTTCAGTGAAAGCCGTTATTTTATCGCAGGAGAAGATAATACGCCGATCCGGTATAAAAATCAAAATATACGGATTTTATTCGACGAATACGAATCGGAATACATCGACAAAACAGATAGCTTTGTCATCTTTATCGGTATGACTCCTTTTACTGTCGATAGTAGCCGGGAAAAGCGGAAAGTACTGGCCACTTTGGCTCAAAAATACAATAAAAACCTGATCGCTGTCAATCATGTAGGAAGTTATACTTCTGTACTGTTCGACGGTAATTCAATGGTTTATAACTACAAAGGGAAGAAAGCTTGCCAATTGAACGAATTTGCAGAAGACTTTCAGCTCATTGATACCAATAAATTAGGTACCCCTACACTTCAATCACCTGTTTCTCAAGACCGGATCGCTCTGCTCCATAAAGCATTGGTCTTCGGTATCCGGGATTACTTCGAAAAGAACGGTTTTCAAAAAGCTATCTTAGGCTTATCGGGAGGTATCGATTCCGCCGTAGTCGCTGCTTTGGCTGCCGAAGCTTTAGGAGCACAAAATGTTATGGGACTTTTAATGCCTTCATGTTATTCCACCGAACATTCGGTTCAAGACGCATTAGCGCTGGCAGAAAATATCGGAATGCCCCATGAAACCATTGCCATTAAAGCAATCTACGAACAATATCTGGAAGCCTTACATCCTTTATTCAAAGACCAGCCCTTCAATGTAGCAGAAGAAAATCTTCAGGCTCGTACCCGGGGAATGTTGGTTATGGCCATGTCTAACAAATACGGCTATATTCCCCTGAATACTTCCAATAAAAGTGAAGCAGCTGTCGGATACGGCACGCTTTACGGCGATCTCTGCGGTTCACTGGGTACAATCGGAGACGTTTTTAAAACCGATATCTATGCGTTAGCCCGATATATCAACCGGAATCAGATCATCATTCCGGAAAATACTATACAAAAAGCACCATCAGCCGAATTACGGCCGAATCAAAAAGATCAGGACTCTTTACCGGACTACAACGAATTGGACGGTATCTTAAAACTATACCTGGAGGAAAACCATTCACCGGAAATGATTATAAAGGCAGGTTACCCGAAAGCTACTGTCGAAAAAGTCATTCAAATGGTAAAACGAAATGAATACAAACGAGCTCAATGTCCCCCGATCATCAAAATCTCTAAAAAAGCTTTCGGATACGGTAGAAAATATCCTTTTTAATTATGACCATCATCACTGATAGCGATTTACACGACAGTTTATGCCAAATCTGTATCGAAAGTCCTCATTCCTTACTCTCAGAACTAGGGTATGCGGCAAAACAAAAAATTATCGAAACAACAGTCTGCATTTCCTATAAAAAAGGAGACCTGATTTATCAGGAAGGAGACATGCCGACAGGCTTACATTGTCTTTTGACGGGGAAAGCTAAAATTTATAAAGAGGGCATCGGAGGACGCCAACAAATTGTTCGTATGGCCAAGCCGATCGGTTTTATCGGTTACAGAGCTTTCTTCGCCGAAGAAATACACATTGCTTCGGCTGAAGCTCTTGAAGATTCTATCGTTTGCCGGATTAAAACCGAATTGATCTTAGACATCGTCCGAACGACACCCGACCTGGCCATGAGTATTATCCGCGCACTGGCAACCGACCTCGGTTTTTCGCATCGTCGTACAGTAACCCTCACCCAAAAACATATCCGGGGACGTCTGGCTGAAGCTTTGCTGGTATTAAAGGAAACTTATGGCTACGAAGCCGATGGCTGTACGTTAAAAATTTGTCTCACCCGGGAAGATCTGGCCAACTTGTCCAACATGACCACGGCCAATGCTATCCGTACCCTTTCTAATTTTGCCACAGAAGGTATTGTCGGACTGAACGGCAAAAAAATCAAAATCATAGATAAAGAAAAACTCGAACAAATCAATAATCAGGGGTAAACCCGATCATCTCTACTTGTAATAGTCAAGACTTAATCTGACAGTTACGTATAAAAAGAATAAATTTGTAACAGAAAACAGATTGAGTTATGAC
>NZ_LARL01000090.1:0-9927 GCF_000980295.1 Odoribacter sp. N54.MGS-14
CCCTGTGGGACAGACACGAACCCTCGTACAAAGAGGCTGATTTCAGTCGGTATGTCGACTATATGGCCCATCAACTCACCGAATTAATGAGTAATTACGGACCGATCTGCGAACTATGGTTTGACGGAGGCTGGGACAAACCGGCCCAAGCCTGGGATATTCCCCGCCTGTACAAGCTGGTAAAAAAACTACAACCTCATTGTGCCATTTCCACCAACCAAACTATTGCCTATCGGGAAAACTCGAACGAGATCGTACCTGTAGAACTTCAAACGACAGACAATCGCTACTATTGCCAATATTTTCCATCGGATTTCAGGTTGTGGGACCCCAAAATTGCCAGTTCATCCGATAAAAAACAGTACCTGTATCAAGGGAAATCATATTATCTGCCTTTTGAACACACGATATGTCTGAGCAGTGAATGGAACTGGTTTCAAAAGTCTACCCCTATAGCCCCCCGGGAACTGGACGAGCTGGAAGAATTGTTTTATTGGTGTACCGCCAATCAGAATACCCTGGTTTTAAATGTCGCTCCCGATGCAACAGGCCGGATCAAAGAAAACGAAGCCAATCAGATTATTGCCTTGAAAAACAGGTTAAATCTGCGGAAAAACAAACCTTTTCCGACCAATGGGAAAACGGTCTCTCTGCAACAAGAAGCCAATGTCAACTCGGTTTGGAACAATCAAATCCAGGAATACGGCCCACAAAATGTCGTCGATGGCGGATTACAAACCCGTTGGGCCAGCCAGATCGATTGTCCGGAGCTGATTATAAAATTAAATGAACGGGATAAATTCAACAAAATTTCCATTTTTGAATACCGGGATGGCTTGCAAAACCGGATTCAAGCCTATACAATCGACATCTGGCAAGACAACCGGTGGACAACCCTTTACCTGTCTCAAAGTCCGATGGGAGCCTGTAAAGTGATCCATCTCCCTCAAACTTACCAAACCAGTCAGATTCGCTTGAAAGTACTGGCAGCTAGTGCCCCTCCTTCGATTTACGAATTCAGTGTTATACACAAAGAATAAGCCGGAAACAAAAAAGCAGTTATCTTTCGAATAACTGCTTTGTGGTTAAGGGGTGGAAGATCGGGCTCGAACCGACGACCTTCGGAACCACAATCCGACGCTCTAACCGACTGAGCTACATCCACCATTTTGCTTTTGCGCTTGCAAAGATAAGGAGAATCTGTTATTCTGCAAACAAAATATCAAAAAAAAATGTCTAAAATTCAGTTTTAGTCGTTCCATCCAAAACAATAAACTTGCATTCAAGTATTTACCGAGGAGGGATTTCTATATTTCCAGCTTCAATCTCACGGGCGGCATACTCCAACTGTTCGTACCATTCTTCACCATACCGAGCGATCAAAGCCTGTTTTAAAAAACGATACAACGGCATACCTGCTTGCTCACCTTTTAGCCGGGCACATCCGCAAATATCCCAACGGTTGTAATTCAGTGCTTCAAATCCTTCGTATTTTGTCACCCGGATCGGATATAAATGACAAGAAATCGGTTTACGAAAATCACACTTCCCCTCAGACCAGGCTTTTTCGATCGCACACCAACAACTTCCTTTTTCTTCTATGGCATAAGCACATTCTCCCCCTTGAATCAATGGAGTCACCAAATCCCCCTCCTGATCGATCACCGAGAAACCTTGTTCCTCAACAGCTGCAATCCCTTCGGGTTTCATATAAGCCCGGATATTTTCATAGTTCGTCTCGATCCGCACCGGTTCATCCTCTTCCAAAGGGGCCCCCGAATCTCCTTCGACACAACATATTCCCCTGCACTGCGCTAAATCACAACAAAACTTTTTTACAAAAATATCGAAACTTACGATTGTATCCTCTATCTGTATCATAGTCGAAAACCGACAACTATATGGTTTTGTTTATCATGTTCATAAAGTCTGCAAAGTTTACAAACTTGACAGACTTTATAAATCATTTATCCCTGTTATTTTATCAAGCTTTTTCCGGTCATTTCTGCAGGCTGGGCAACTCCCATAATCTGCAGGATGGTTGGAGCGACATCAGCCAAAACGCCGTTATTCAAAGTCTTTCCCTTTTCGTCGGTCACCCAAATGCAAGGCACCGGATTCAGCGAATGAGCCGTATTCGGAGTACCGTCGGGATTGACAGCATTGTCGGCATTTCCATGATCGGCAATAATCAATACATCGTAACCATTGGCCTGAGCGGCAGTCACGACCTTTTCGACGCAACGGTCGACCGTTGCTACTGCCTTTTGGATCGCTGCATACACACCGGTATGTCCCACCATATCTCCGTTAGCGAAATTCAGGCAGACAAAATCAGCTGATTTGGCATTCAATTGCTCTACTAATTTTTCCGCCACTTCAGGAGCCGACATCTCGGGTTGTAAATCATAGGTAGCCACTTTCGGCGAAGGCACCAAAATCCGGCTTTCACCTTCAAACTGCGCTTCACGTCCTCCGTTGAAGAAGAAAGTCACATGAGCATATTTCTCTGTCTCGGCAATCCGCAACTGTTTCAAACCGGCCTTACTGATCACCTCTCCCAAGGTATTCTCTACATTCTCTTTATTAAACAGAATATGCAGACCTTCAAAAGTAGCGTCGTAAGGAGTCATACAACAATAATACAAAGGCATCTTCTTCATCTGCTGTTCGGGGATATCCCGTTGGGTCAAAGCAATAGTCAATTCTTTGGCGCGGTCGTTACGGTAGTTGAAGAAAATCACCATATCACCCGGTTCGATCACACCCACAGGCCGATGGTCGCTTCCGACATGTACGATCGGTTTGATAAATTCATCGGTAATCCCTTCGTCATAAGACTGTTGGATACTTACCTCCACATGCTGCGCAGGGGTACCGATTCCATTCACAATCAAATCATAGGCTTCCTTTACACGCTCCCAACGATTATCCCGATCCATAGCATAATAACGACCGATGACAGAAGCGATCCGTCCGGTCGATTTGTCCATATGAGCCTTCAATTCTCTTATGAATCCCAGTCCGCTCTTCGGATCGGTATCCCGGCCATCCATAAAACAATGAACAAAAGTTTTGGCTATTCCAAATTCTTTAGATACATCACATAGTTTCTTCAGATGCTCCAAAGAGCTGTGTACTCCACCATCCGATACCAAGCCCATAAAATGTACTTGTTTTTTATTGTCACGGGCATAAGTAAAAGCCTTCACGATCTCGGAATTCTGCATAATCGAATTATCCCAGCATGCTTTGTTGATCCGTACCAAATCCTGATTCACCACCCGTCCGGCACCGATATTCAAATGGCCGACTTCAGAATTACCCATCTGGCCATCCGGCAAACCGACATTTTCTCCACAAGTCAGTAATTGAGCATGCGGATATTTTTCCGACAATGAATTCATAAAGGGAGTCGGGGTATTAAAAATAGCATCCGTCTTGTCATGCTTCCCGATTCCCCAACCGTCTAAAATCATCAATAATACTTTATTCATATCTGTTTTTATTTATTGTTATTGCTTAAAATCACCACAATCATTTGTTTACAAAGTTAATTTATTATCCCGACTTTCTCCCGAAAGTACCGATTTTTAGCGGGATAATTTTTACGGAAACGTTTTTATCGTCATCCCGGCGATTCAAATTTTTTCAAACGATTTATATTCAAAAACGCCCTAATCTTTGTAAGGTACTATCCCAAACAAATATTTATAAAAAATTTAGTACTATGTATTGCATAATACTATATTAATCCATATATTTGTTCCGTAAAACCAAAGAAGAGGCGCTTATGAACATAGAAAACACACAGGCTCAAATGCGGAAGGGGATACTCGAGTACTGCATTTTACTGATCATCGCCCGGAACGACGCCTACGTCCAGGACATCATCAATAAGCTGAGAGCTTCGAAAATGCTGGTGGTAGAAGGTACCGTTTATCCTCTACTCACCCGATTAAAGAACACCGGATTGCTGGCCTATCGCTGGGAAGAATCGACACAGGGCCCTCCCCGGAAATATTACAACATCACCGAACAAGGACGTCAATTCCTGCAAGCCCTGGAAACTTCGTGGGAAGAACTGACGACAGCTATCGAAATCCTAAAAGCACCACATACACCTCAATAACAAACATCATGAAAAAAACATACAACATCAATCTCAACGGTCAGGTATTTTGTATCGACGACGATGCTTGTCTGAAACTCCAATCTTACATAGACACCCTGGAAAGTCATTATCTGAAAGAAGAAGACGGCCGGGAAATCATGGCCGATATCGAAAGCCGGATCGCCGAATTACTGAAAGAAGTGCTCGGGAAAGGATACAAACAAGTGGTTACCATGGAAGATATCGACCAAATCATTCGGATCATGGGTAGTCCTGACGTAATCATCGACGAAGATACGGACAAGAGCACAGAACCGATAAAACGGAAACTATACCGGGATACCGACGAATCTGTTCTGGGGGGCGTAGCTTCAGGAATAGCAGCTTATTTCGATATTTCGGTGGTATGGATAAGAATTGCTTTTGTCTTGTTAGCGTTTTTCTACGGAGTAACGATCCTAGCTTATATTATCCTTTGGATCGCCACACCTGCAGCTGTGACTGCCAGACAAAAAATGGAAATGAAAGGAGAAAAAATCAATGTTTCCAATATCGAGAAAAATGTCCGGGATACCTATGACGATCTAAAAAAAAACTCTGGTATTCAAAAATTCTTCACCGGAATAGAAAACGGTGCTAAAACCTGTTTTCAGACACTGAACACTATTTTAAGGAAATGCCTTAAGATCGTGTTCAGTGTGTTGTCTGTCGTGGGATTGCTGGCAGGAACCTTTCTGTTTATCCTGGTTTTCTGGTGTCTGCTGTATCCCGAAAGCGTTACAAATTTCAGCATTTATCATATTCTATGCAGCTCCATATCGTCAGAGCTATTACTGACTTTGAAAATCATCCTTTTACTCACCCTGAATATCCCTTTACTACTGATCATCTATATCTCGGCCCGTTATCTATTCCAGTTCAACTGGAATAAGATTTTCCTTCTAACGGCAATCGGTTGTTGGTTTCTTGCCGGATTCGCAGGTATCATCATCACGATACAGCAAAGTCTGAGCTATAGTGATGTCACAGAAGAAACGGAGGGCCATTCTTTTATCACCGCCGACACGACCTCGCATAAATACCTGTTGAAGATCGATGATCTGCCTCAGGTCAGCGAGAATAGTAACATCATCCATACAAACAGATATTTTGCAAATATACTGGCATTCGACAGTATTCCCCCCAAAGAGATCTATCTCAAAACTTTTATCCGTGCAATTCCAAGTACGTTTTCCCGGCCTTCCCTGACGATTCAGAAAAAAATCAGAGGTATCCGTACCCCGGATCATTTCAGGCCATTGAATACCATCCGATACCATTGGGAACAAAATGGAAACGAACTGACCCTGGACAATTATTTCAAAATACAACCCCCTCATTGGAAAGGGCAGGAAGTAGAGGTCACTATCCGGATTCCTGAAGGAGATACCCTGGTCATCCAGGGAAGTAATAAAATAAGAAATAATATCATTCATTCCTGTATTCCTTTCCAGGGATATAAGAAAAATTATACCACTGTCATGAAAAACGGAGTGTTGGAGATAGTGAAATGAAATAATTTTCTCACTGATTTTAACCGATGAATGGGGGGAACCAAAAGTCCGGAAACCGACTTTCGGCCCCTCATTTATAATAAACGAAATTTCGTCTTGTTTGTCCAGGTGAGCTTCAATAAATCGGCACCTTCCCAAATTCCCACCCCCTGATACTCTTCTCCTCCCCGACGGTAGATCTCGTCCAACCAGGGTAAAAGCAAATCTCCTTCTTCAAGTCTTTCCTGATAAGCCGCCACATAAGCCGCCACAATCAATCCACCATAAAACTCCAACCCTTGTATTTCACGAATTCGTCCTCCTGTATCGACCACATCTTTCACCCGTCCTTGTTCAAGAATCACATATCCATTCTTCACCAATGGAAATCCCGGCAAACAGATATAATTAGCAGCAATCTTTCTCATCAAACGGTATTTATCGTCTTCGCAAACTTTGTTTCAGCCTTTTCTCCGTTTCCCGGGAAACATAAGGCCGATAAAGATAAGTACCCCAGGCTTCCCCTCCCATTTCGTCCAATTCTACCAATTTTTCCTTTTTAGCGGGAGGAGTTTTTTTACCTTTCACCGGTTTGATATATTTTGCCGGAGGCATCGTATCCAGGAAAGTTATCACCAGCCGGTTATACACCGAATCGGCATATTGCGACCAATTGTAACTACGTTTTAACGTATCGAAATCGACCACCAGATCTCTCACCCGCAAAGTATCGTTACCGTCGGCAGAAAGAAAATACGAACGAATCCGCCGGTTTTGGGTATTCTGGAGAGAATCGAAATGAATCGTCGTTCCGAATTTATATAATCCCGGAACAATACTATCGACAGTTATCGTGAAAACACTATCCAATTTTAAGGTATCCACCAACGGAAAATAGTTGACAGAATCTTTCGACTTCAACTCATTGAGTACTTTTTCAATAGCTGTGAGTTGCCGGTGTATACTATCGATAACCACATCATACATCTTCGAAAACAGGACCGTCTGAGCCGAATAATAATATAAACAAGAGTCGAATTCCGCTTTGTCGATATGGTATTTCCGGAATACATCGTTGTAATATTCATAATTTTTCAGTTCATTATATCCCTGCCCTATTCCCCGGTACACCGACAAGGTTCCGTCGACTTTATGCAAATCGATCAGCAGGTTTGTGAACTGCTCTTTATTCAAAGGTACCTTTTTAGATTCACAACCTCCAATGATTCCCCCCACACACGCCATGATGATTAGTATTCCTTTCCGGATAAATGATATCATAAATCTTTTTTTATAAGCTTAAACAACTGAGAAGAAAAAATAAATTCATTCAGATACGGATTATCCGTATGTGCAATTTGCTCTTTCGAACCTTCCCATTCCTTGCGTCCTTCGTGAATAAACACGATTTTTTCCCCGATTTCGAAAACAGAATTCATATCGTGTGTATTGACGACCGTCGTCATATTATACTCGTGGGTAAGCTCACTGATCAAATTATCGATAACGATAGAAGTCAAAGGGTCCAAACCCGAGTTAGGTTCGTCACAGAACAAAAATTTCGGCTGCAGGACAATAGCCCGGGCGATAGCCACCCGTTTTTTCATACCTCCACTAATCTCCGAGGGATACAGATCTTCGGCTTTATTCAGTTCCACCCGATGCAGGCAAAAGAGTGCCCGTTCTCTTTTCTCCTCGTAGGAAAGATCGGAAAACAGGTTGAGGGGAAACATCACATTTTCCAATACCGTTTGTGAATCGAACAAAGCCCCTCCCTGAAACACCACTCCGATTTCTTCCCGCAAAGATTTGAGTTGTTTGGAATTCATCATCGTCAAATCGCGGTCACCGTAATAAATATGACCGGTCGTAACCGAATGCAAGCCGATCAGGGATTTCAGCAAGACCGTTTTACCGGACCCACTTTTCCCGATGATCAGATTCACTTTACCGGCTTCGAAAGTGATATCGATGTCCGATAATACCTTCTTATTATCGAAAGATTTACCCAAAGCTTCAACACGTATCATTACAGCATAATTTGAGTTAATACCAGGTTAGCGGTCAATATAGCGATACTACTATCGACCACAGCTTTCGTCCCGGCTTTACCGACTTCCCGGGCTCCCCCCTGGACGTAATATCCATAAAAAGCAGGGATTGAGGTAAATATAAAAGCAAAGAACAAGGTCTTTACGATCGAATAGGTCACATAGTAAGGATTGAAGGAAAAATGAAGGCCATAAACAAAATCTTCAAAATTGACAACTCCACTGATCAATCCGGAAATGATTCCCCCTAAAATACCGATAAAAACACTGAAGATATAAAGGATCGGATTAATCACCAGAGAAGCTAAGATCTTCGGTCCCACCAAATAAGAAACCGAATTGACTCCCATGGTTTCCAAAGCTTCTATCTGCTCGGTAATCCTCATACTCCCGATCTCGGAAGCGATATTACTACCGATTTTACCGGCTAAAATCAAGCTGACGATCGTCGATGAAAATTCCAGCAACATCGTTTCCCGGGTCAGGTAACCGATCAAATACCGGGGCAATAAGGGACTCTGCATATTATAAGCAGTCTGCAAAGTCAGCACCGCTCCGATAAAAAAAGAAATAATCACTACTAAGACAATTGAATTCAAGCCTAACTTTTCAAATTCAACTATTACTTCTTTAGTATAGACACTTCTTTTTTCCGGACGGGAAAAGGCTTTTCTAATAAAAATAAGATAGCTACCCAGCTTATATAAAAACTTCATATTCCTGTCGGTTAAGAAAAACAAGGTAAAAATATAAATTATTCATGGATTTACGCGTTCCTACTCTCATAAAGTTCCTAAATCGGCTCAAATCCGGTACTGCGGCAGGGAATAAAATCTATATCAAGGGGAATCGGCGGAATAATTTCAGGATTCTGAAAAAAGTAGTATATTTGGTATATTATTTGAAAGCTATTTTAAAAAGAGGAACTTTAAATATACAACTACGAATGAATCCAAATTCCTACTGCTTAATTATGGCCGGGGGTATCGGAAACCGTTTCTGGCCGGTAAGTAACCGCCGTTGTCCCAAACAATTTTCTGATATCCTGCACTGTGGAAAGAGCTTTATCCGTCAAACTTACGAACGTATTTCCCAGATTTTCCCCAATCATCGTATTTTTATCATCACCGGAGAAGAATATGAAGATATCATCAAAAGACAACTCCCGGAAATACCGGATTCCAATATATTGAAGGAACCTTATGTCAGAAACACCGCCCCTTGTATCGCTTATGCCGCTTATAAAATCAAAGGTCTGAATCCGGATGCGTATATCGTCACTATCCCTTCCGACCATTTTATCAGCAACGATCAGGCTTATTTGAACGACATCCAGGAGGGGTTATCTTTTATCGAGAAACAAAAGGGACTGCTCACGATCGGCATCACTCCTACACGTGCCGAGACAGAATACGGATACATTCAGGTGAAATCGAAAGACAATACACAAAAAATATCACAGGTCAAGACTTTCACCGAAAAGCCCAACCAAGAACTGGCCAATATGTTTTTCGATTCCGATGAGTTTTTGTGGAATGCAGGTATTTTTATCTGGAGTGTTCAGGATATCATCCAGGAATTCAAGACCCATATGTTCGATCTGCACGCCCTTTTCAATACGGAATGTAAACTGAATACCCCGGCCGAACCTGCTTTCATCAAGAGTGTATACGGGCAATGCCACAATGTATCGATCGATGTCGGTATTATGGAAAAATCACAACATGTTTATGTATTAAAAGGGAATTTCGGCTGGTCGGACGTCGGTACCTGGCATGCTTTTCACGCCCTTTGTGATAAAGACGACCACAACAATGTCACCAATTCGGATAAAGTGGTGCTTAACGATTCGAACGACTGTATTGTGAACGTTCCTCCCCGAAAAAATGTCGTCGTTCAGGGCGTCGATAACCTGATCATTGCTGAAAAAGACAACTACCTGATGATTTGTCACCGCAAAGACGAAGATAAAATCAAACGCTTCGAAAAGTTTTTCCGTCATAAAAAATGAGGGTGACCACTTAAACTCAGATCGGTGAAGCCAGCATCCGATCCTAATGAATCAGCCTATCAGCTTCACCGATCTGAGTTCATTTACCTAGGGACATTCAGTAAATACTATAAAATTAGCCAACTAATTCATACATAAAATATTGCGAATTAGTTGGCTTTTTTGTATCTTTAGGTATTCCCCCGCAAATAAGGTTTGGAAGCCAAAACGGGGGAAATT
>NZ_LARL01000092.1:0-9840 GCF_000980295.1 Odoribacter sp. N54.MGS-14
GGGGCGGATTTTCGGTAGCAGATGGTCGAAAGACTGGAACGCACTTCCGGGAAAATGTTTTCCATCATATAATTATAGGGCTGTCCGCCACGCAGGTCCATCAGCTGTTTCTTGCGTCCGTCCACGATTTTGCCATGGGAGTCGCGAATCCACACGGGAGTATTGTCGAGGATGTGTAGCACTTCGTCCTTATAAAGCATATCGGATACTGCCACCAACTGCCGTAGTACGCCCCAGCCGATGCCTTCGCCGCGAACGCTCACCAGCTCCCCGGGAATCTGTGCGTGGCGCACAAGCCAGGATTTCAGCGAGTCGGCACGGCGGCCGGCAAGCAGCTCGTTGTAGCGGGTCACCCCGTCGGGCGATGTCCACGAGCAGATTACGACACGTTCCAGACGGGCCGACTCCTGTTCCCTGCGCAGGGTACGGATAAACCGTTCCAATTCGGAACGGTTGTTATGGTAATCGGGATCCACCCCCCGGTATCCCCGGCGGTAATGGATGCGGACTGAGTCGGACACCTCCTGGGACCAAACCCCCGTGCCCGCCAAAACAAACAGCAGCCCTATGAATAGAATCTTCTTCATGCGATGTTTATTCCGGTATTATTGTTTTTGGTTTTCTATGATCGGTGTATATACAAACGGTTCCGGCTGCATACGGGCATGGCCTATCCATAGGCCACATACCGCCGGAAGGTATAGTATACCGCACTCTCCGCAGGAAAAGGCGGTGGCAATGATAACAAATAACGAAAACCGAAAAAGACCGGAAAAAGTATGAAATCCAGCGAAAAAACGCTCTCTTAACTCTTTGAAAATTAAAGAATAATCTATATCTTAACGCGCGATACCAGAGAGAGTATAATAAAAAATTTCATAACCTCCAAATTCTCAGTGTATTTTTTTTGCAAAAAACCGATAACTAAAGAAAACCACAGCATACTATACCTGTATTCACTTCTACTGAAGCGAATATGTCCCGGTAAACCGGAACCCGCTGACAAGCCGTATACTATGGCATTCCTGTTGGTGTGCATTAAATATTTTACTATTTAACAGTATTCTTCTTGTGACTGATTACAAAGATAATTTTTATTGCAAAAACATGTAAAATTTATTACATAAAATTTGTATGTCTGGTATTTATTTTTAATAAATCCGATTTGGCAACGGATTATTCATTACTCCTTGTCTTTTGCGGATTACTTTTTACGAAAATGTGTATTTTTGTACACAACGTTGAAATGGTTATTATATGAAAAAAAATCGGATTATTATTTTTTTATTTATCGGCCTTTGTTGTGCCGGTAAGGTATTTTCGCAAGAGAGGTTGCCTGAATATTTGCAGGCAGAAAAGTTTACCGGAGATAAGCTGAAGAACATGTTGTTTTCTACTTTGGTCGATCCGCATTGGTTTCAAAAAGGAAATTGTTTCTGGTTCGAGTATAAAACGAGTGAAGGAACTTTTTGGTATGTGGTCGATCCGGTTGCGCGTACAAAGAATCTGCTGTTCGACCGGGATGAACTGGCTGCTCAGCTGACGGAGATCGTTCGTGATCCTTTCGAGGCCCGCCATCTGCCGATACGTAATCTCAAGGCAAAGGAAGACGGCCGGACGTTTACTTTTGAGGTGGAATCTTCGCAAGAAGTGAAACCGAGAAAAGAGGAGAAAGACAAGAAGAAAGGAGAAAAAGAAGTCTTTTATTTCTCTTATGATTATCCTTCCCGTAAACTTACTCATCTGAAAGGGCAGGAAAAGGAACCGAAAAAATTGGGATGGGGAAATTTTTCTCCCGATGGCCAGACGGTGGTATATGCTAAGGATTGTAACCTTTTCCGGATGAGTCGGGAAGATTATGAGAAAGCCCGGAAAAACGAGAAGGACAGTACGATTCTCGAGATTCAATTGACACAGGATGGAGTGAAGGATTTCGGTTATGGCATTCCTTACAGTATGTTGAATACCGATACGCTTTGCAACGGTAAACGCCGGCGGGTATCGGGATGTTGGTCTCCCGATTCCAGACACTTTGCGGTAACGGTATCCGACGACCGGGCAGTAAAGGAATTGTGGGTGATCAATTCTATCGCTCAGCCACGTCCTACGTTGGAAACTTATAAATATCAGATGCCTGGAGAGATGGAAGCCCCTGAGGAGCATCTTTATGTATTCGATATGCAGAATAATGTTCGTAAGGAAATAAAAGTAGCGGCGTTTAAAAATCAAAATTTGAGTTTATCCTATAAACCTGCAGAACAGAAACAGCGGGACATGGAGTATGTATCACCGGTTTGGCTGGGAGATAACGACCGTTTTTTTCTGGTTCGTAGTAGCCGGGACCTTCATCGTATTGATATCTGCTCTTATACGATCGGGCAGGATTCGATTGTGCCGATTATTCAGGAGCGGATGAATACTTATCAGGAAACGCGGCCTTTGGCTGTCTTGAATAAGGGTAAGGAGTTGATTCATTGGAGTGAACGTGATGGATGGGCTCATTTATATTTATACGATGATCAGGGAAATCTTAAAAACCGGATCACGAAAGGCCCCTGGCATGTGGAGCAGGTGCTGAAAGTGGATGAAGCTACACGGACGATCTATTTTGTGGGGAATGGCAAGGAAGAGGGAGAAAATCCGTATTATGAACAGCTGTATAAAGTGAATGTAAATGGTAGTGGACTGAAACGGATTACAAAAGGGGAGTATTTTCATAAAGTAAAAATAGATGACGATGCCCGTTTCGTTGTGGATAATTATTCGAGGGTGAATACGATTCCTTGTGCCGATCTGTTAGACCGGGAGGGGAATAAAGTGATGACTATTCAGGAAAGTGATTTTTCGCAATTGAAAGCGGCTGGTTACCGGTTTCCGGAACCTTTTGTCGTCAAGGCTGCCGATGGGGTGACGGATTTATACGGGGTGATGTATAAACCTTACGATTTCGATTCGACCAAGGTATATCCCATTATCGATTATGTTTATCCGGGTCCCCAGGTTGAAGCTGTATGTTATCCTTTTACCCGGATGAGTGTACGGACGGATCGTTTGGCTCAGGCCGGATTCATTGTGATTTCGGTAGGACAGCGGGGTGGACATCCTTCCCGCTCCAAATGGTATCATAATTATGGTTATGGGAATATGCGTGATTATCCTTTGGCCGATCATAAGGTGGCTGTCGAACAATTGGCTGCCCGCCATAAGTTTATAGATATCGACAGAGTCGGCATACATGGTCATTCGGGAGGTGGCTTTATGTCTACTGCTGCAATTTGTCAATATCCCGATTTTTATAAAGCTGCGGTATCCTGTGCCGGGAACCACGATAACCGGATTTATAACCGTTGGTGGAGCGAGACACATCATGGTGTGAAAGAGGTCGTTTCGGAAAAAGGAGATACTACCTTTGTCTATAAAATAGCCACGAATCCCGAAATTGTTAAGCAATTGAAAGGGCATTTGATGCTTGTACATGGTGATATCGACAATAATGTCCATGATGCGAATACGATCCGTGTTGTAAATGCCTTGATCCGGGCTAATAAGCGTTTCGAAATGCTGATTCTTCCGGGACAACGTCATAGTTTCGGAGATATGGACGAATATTTCTATTGGCGGCTGGTAGATTTCTTTTCTGAGCATCTTAAAGGCCAAAAAGAAACTTCGGTCGATATTCCGAGACGCTAAGGGAGGATAAGCAAAGCAGTTTCCGGTATTCGTGTTCAGGGACCCGAACACGAATACCGGAAACTATCCTTATTTTATTATTGATTTTCAGTAGTTTATTTCAATTGTTGATAAAAACTGATCGAAATCTAAAAAAAAATGCTACAAAAAATTTGTATTCTATTGTAAAACCACTACCTTTGTACCGCTTTCAAATAAGGGTAGTCTGAACGAAAGTAAAAGTGAATGCTGTTATAGCTCAGGGGTAGAGCACTTCCTTGGTAAGGAAGAGGTCGTGAGTTCAAATCTCACTAACAGCTCTGGGGAAAGTCTGCAAGAGCAGGCTTTTTTAAAATACTCGAAATGGCGCTATCGTCTAGGGGTTAGGACGTAAGATTCTCATTCTTAAAACAGGGGTTCGATTCCCCTTAGCGCTACACTCAAAAGAACTGACTGAAGTCGGTTCTTTTTTGTATTTAATTCATTCCGATATGAATCTGATGAAACTGAAAGGCCATAGCTCGATGTTGGGGGCTAATGTGATGTGGGGATTGATGTCTCCCGTGGCAAAATTTGTGATGGTAGGAGGTGCGGTTACTCCTCTCGTTGTAACTGATCTAAGGATTACGGGGGCTATGGTGCTGTTTTGGATCGCTTCATTCTTTCAGAAACCTGAACGGGTGGCTCCTAAAGATCTATTAAAATTGTTGGGGGCATCTCTCCTGGCTATTGTTTTTAATCAGGGATGTTTTATTTTCGGGGTAGGACTGACTTCTCCGGTGGATGCTTCCATCATCACCACCAGTATGCCTTTGCTCGCCATGGTTTTAGCGGCGATTTATTTGAAAGAACCGATAACAGGAAAAAAAGTACTGGGGATTGCAGTCGGAGCTACCGGGGCGTTGTTGCTGATTTTAGGGAGCCATCAGGTTTCGGAGGCTAAAGCGGCTGGAAATCATTATATCTGGGGAGATTTATTGGTGCTGTTGGCACAATTAAGTTACGCTCTTTATTTTGTGTTATTTAAAAATTTTGTGAATAAATATTCCTTGATTACCATCATGAAATGGATGTTTACCTATGCTTTTATTTGTGCTTTGCCCTTCTCTTATCATGATTTGCTCCATACAGGGTGGAAGAGTTTGCAAAGCACTGAAATCGGAGCATTGATATTTATCGTGGTGGGGAGTACTTTTATTAGTTATGTGTTGATAGTCATCGGGCAAAAAAATCTACGCCCGACTGTTGCCGGTATGTATAATTATGTTCAGCCTTTGGTGGCTAGTATTGTTGCTGTGTGTTGGGGAATGGATACTTTTAATTTTGTGAAAATCATTTCAGTAGCTTTGATATTCGGAGGGGTCTATCTGGTAACCGGTAGCCGGAGTAAAGCTGAAATGGAGACTGTTACAGCGGATAAAAATTAACTTGCTGTAGGAAGAAAAAAGAGAAACGGACCGAAAACGGAATGAAAGGTCCGTCCCGGAATCCGGAATTAAAATTTATCGGAAAAGTACCTGTTTTTTCTTTAGAAAGTAGTATTTTTGTTGTCTCAAATTTAACTACAAATGGGTTGATTGTTTTATTTTAAACAAAACAACTCTTTTGCTGATAAAAATATACACAATGGGCATTTATTTTAACTTTAAAGAAATTATCAGTGCTTTTATGGTACTGTTTGCTGTAATCGATATTCTGGGAGCTATTCCGATTATCATTAGTTTGCGTGAAAAGAATCAGAAAATAGAGGCCGGAAAGGCAGCTATTGTTTCTTTTGTTATATTAGTAGCTTTTTTGTTTATCGGGAAGGCATTATTGGGATTATTCAATGTCGATATTTCTTCTTTTGCCGTTGCCGGAGCTTTGGTGCTTTTGGTTTTGGCGGTAGAGATGATCTTCGGTGTCGAGATATTTAAAAACGATAGTCCTTGCGGGTCGGCTACGATCGTTCCGCTGGTATTTCCTTTGATTGCCGGGGCGGCTTCGTTTACCACTTTGTTGTCGTTGCGGGCGGAATATAATATTCTCAATATCATCATCGCTGTCGCGATGAATATGGCATTGGTGTATCTGGTATTGCGCTATGTGTATTATGTAGAACGTCTGTTCGGTAAAAGCGGAGTGTACGTAATGCGTAAATTATTCGGTATTATCTTGTTGGCAATAGCCGTTCGCTTATTTACCTCTAATCTGACTTCTTTGATCGGTAGTTTTTGATTGGAAATCAGAGTTTATCGAAAAATTTGATAAAACGGCTTGAAAAGATCAGGAACAATAGCGTCCATAGCAGAAAGCGGCACATTCTGCCGATAAACATCAGGATAAAAGTATGGGTTCGTTTCGTCTTATAGAAGCCGAGTGCTACATTCGAAATATCGCCGATAACGGGAATCCAGACCAGGAGTGCCATCAGGCCCCCGTATTTTTCGATTTTATTTTTCTGTTTCAGCAATTGTTCTTCTTTGATATGGAATAATTTCCGTATCCGGGTGGCATTGCCGGCATAACCGACTCCATAAATCACCAATCCTCCGATCCAACCACCGGTTGTCGCTATGAAAAGACAGATCCAGGGGTTGAATCCCATGGCCAACATGCTTACATATAATAGGTCTGCACCTAAAGGAATAAAAAGTGCAGACAAAAGCGAACCGGCAAATAATCCTAAATAGCCATAATGCTCCCAAAATTCGGTGGTCGCTAATATGATAAAGTCATGTCCCATTGGCAGAGGTTTGATCGTGCTCTTACAAATACGTAAAGGGGGAAGGAAAGTTGTTGGGACGGTGGAAACGGATAAAACGGTGACGACAGATAAAACGGCGAGAGCAAGAGAACAGAAAAAAATAGTGGAAATGGTGAGAGGGGGCGGTAAAGAGAGAAAGTTTAAAAAAATCGTTCTCCGTATTGCAGGTAGAGCCAGGTCCAAAGCAGGAAGCGGGCGAAACGGCCGATTAGCATGTAGATGGCCGAGGCATAAGGTTTGATTTTGTAAAATCCCAGGGCAACGGCCAATAAGTCACCGATAAGCGGAAGCCAGGTAAACAGGGCCAGCCATACTCCATAACGGTTTATGTTTTTTTTCTGACGGAGGAGCTTTTCTTCCTTCACCTTCAGCCAGCGTTCGATCCATTCCCAGCGGCCCAGCCAACCGATCCAGTATGAAGTGAGTCCTCCCAGCCAATTGCCGGTTGTGGCGATAACCAGGCAGGCCCATACATTTCCGCCTAGAGCCAGGATACCCACCAGTAATACATCCGCACTCATCGGAATGAGGGTAGAAGCCAGAAAAGAACCGATAAATAATCCCCAATATCCTAAATCGATCAATGAATCCATGCGGCAAATTTAGGATTTTCCGGTCAAACCTTTGGGCATTTGTCTTTTACTTTTTACTTTTACGAACAGAAGTAGGTATAATTAATTTAAGTTCATAAAGTTTGTAGACCGATTTAATTCTGGGTATAATGGGTAAGGTGTTAATCATCGATGATGAAAATCAGTTACGGGGACTATTGGCCCGTATTATTGGATTGGAAGGTTATGAAGTCATTCAGGCCGACAGTTGTAAGGCTGGGTTGAAACAAGTGGAACAGCAAAATCCCGATGTGATCATCTGTGATGTCCGCTTACCGGATGGAAGCGGTGTCGATCTTATAACAGAAATGAAGCGGCTCGGACCTTTGACCGAGATTATCCTGCTGACCGCCCATGGGAATATCCCGGATGGAGTACAAGCGATAAAAAACGGTGCATTCGATTATATAACCAAAGGAGACGACAATAACAAAATTATTCCTTTGCTCAGCCGTGCTATGGAAAAAGTAGAGATGGCCAGGCGTTTGCAACAATTGGAGAAACAGGTCGGACAAAAGTATTCCTTTGAGTCGATTCTCGGGAAATCGAAGCCTATCCGGATGGCTGTAGAGTTGGCCAGAAAAGTTTCTGTGACGGATGTACCTGTATTATTGACCGGTGAGACAGGTACCGGCAAAGAAGTCTTTGCTCAGGCCATACATCAGCATAGTAGCCGGGCGGGCAAGGCGTTTGTGGCGGTCAATTGTTCGGCTTTTAGCAAAGAACTGCTCGAGAGTGAGATCTTCGGCCATAAAGCGGGGGCCTTTACCGGGGCTTTGAAGGAAAAGAAAGGACTGTTCGAGGAAGCCGATCAGGGAACGATCTTTCTGGATGAGATCGGTGAAATGGCTTTCGATTTGCAGGCGAAACTACTACGGGTACTGGAAAGTGGCGAGTTCATAAAAGTGGGGGATACCCGTCCTATTAAAGTAAATGTCAGAATTATAGCCGCTACGAACCGAGACCTTCAGAAAGAGATCGAGGCCGGGCATTTCCGTGAAGATTTGTATTACCGCTTGTCTGTTTTTCGGATTCAACTCCCTCCTCTGCGTGAACGGATAGAAGATATCGAATTGTATGTCCGGGCTTTCGTGAAAATGTTCGGACCGGGTGTGGGGAAAAAGATAGAAGAGATTACACCTGAATATTTGGGAACCTTGAAAAAACATGTCTGGAAAGGAAATGTCAGGGAATTACGTAATGTGATCGAACGAAGTATGATCATTGCCGACGGTGCGGTATTGACTGTAAGCGATTTGCCCTTCGATATTCAGCAGTCGGTTTTGGAAAGTGAAGGCGGAAAAGGATACTCTGAATTCGACCTGGCCCAGGTGGAAAAAGCACATATACGGAAAGTATTGCAATATACCGGAGGAAACAAGACCGAGGCTGCCCGTTTGATGCACATCGGCCTGACAACCCTTTACCGTAAGATCGAGGAGTACGGAATAAGATAGAGGGAAGGTTTTAACTAAAAAATAATAAATGAGATTCGGTTGCTTGATTTTACTAATGTTTGTCGTTCTTGCTTGTGGGCAGGAAAAGAAAAAAGAAACGGTGAATCCTTTGGCTTATGCCGTGATTACAGGTCATATCAAGAATAGACAGGTTTATCCTCAGCAAAGTGCTTTAAAGGTGATTATTCCTTCTTACTGGAATGCACAGACAATACAGGAATGCGCGATCAGGCCCGATCACACTTTTACTTTTCGTTTTCAGCCTTTGGCTTTGCGTGATATTTCGATAGAGACCTTTATCCCTTATCTGTTGATACGTCCGGGAGACAGTTTGCATATCGAATTGGATTTTGCTAAGCTGAATAAAGTGGAGTTTTCGGGTACTGCCGGGAAATTGAATCAGGATCTCTACGCATATACCGATGGTGAAGGCTATTACCTGGAACAGCGGGCGGGAACGGACGACCAGAAATTACCGGTTGCTGCATTTCGAAAAAAGATGGATAATGAACGGGAAGTTCGTTTACAAAGAATATTGAGGTTTGCAAAGAAATACCAGATCGGAAAAGATTTGCAAAAGTGGATCATGAAAGGGCTGGAAGCCGAATATTATGATTTATTACTCGAATATGGATCGCTGCATTCCCTCCTGACCGGTGATACGGTGCCTGCCGGATTTTTCAATTTCGATGCTGCCCTGGAAAATTTGTTCACCGGGGAGGTGATACATTCCCGTTTATTCGAGCTGGCTGCCAAGTTCCGAACCCGGCCCGGTCTGATAAAGGATACGTTGCAAAACAGTACCGAAATACTGATGAGAACCGCAAGTAGTACGAAAAATAAGGTCTTGTCGCAATTTATGGTCGCTTCCCTGTTCGATACACACCTGGGGTTTAATGATGTGACTTTCTTCGAGGAGAACAGGGATTTTTTCGACGGACACGTGACCTTGCCGATATTACGCGAACCTCTGCTTCGAAAATATGAAACAAAGAAAGCTTATTTGAATAATCCGAAACCGGTTTCCGATGCGATGCTGTATGGAGTTACCCCCGAAAATGGAAAGATGATTATTGCCGGCGAAGGAATGAGAAAATTACAACAAGTGATACAGGCGAATAAGGGTAAAGTCATCTTGATTAATTTTTGGGGAGGATGTCCGGCTGCAATTGACAATCTTAGTATTTTGAATGATTTGTCGGAAATATATAAAAATGATGAGGTGGCTTTTGTTTCGATTGCTGATGATGACCCAATAATTAGGAAATGGGCGGACGATTATGATTTGAAAGGACAAAAGTATTTCTGGCCTGATCCGGATACCCGTGAAATTATGAAAAACTGGCATATTTTCTGG
>NZ_LARL01000091.1:0-9255 GCF_000980295.1 Odoribacter sp. N54.MGS-14
GCAAAAAACTTTACGTTACGTTTCCGTCAGACACCACCGGTCGGTCGTTCAGAAAAAGCAAGACGACACTCGCCAGAGCTCCAATGGTCCCCGAACACGAACATCTTCGACTCCCGTTATCACTGCCTGGCAAGCTAAACCGGACCTGAAAACCATAAATTTCAGCGAAAAAAGATTTTCCGGTAAAGTAACCCAACTATCCATAATCCGATAGAGGTGAGCCGGTATTTTATTCTATAAAATTTTTCTAATTCTTCCTTTGCCAGGTCGTGTTAACGTGAGATGCAGGGTTTTGTGGCGGAAGACCATTGGAGCGGGAACGAGGGTCCGGTTAGGTTTTCCGAACGCCCGACCGGTGGTGTCTGAGCGAAGCGAGTTCCGCCGGTCAGTGAAGGAAAGCCTTAGCGGACCGGTCCTGGCGAACCGGTCTGACGGTATAAAAACCGGAATCGGAATAGAAAGAAAAAAAATAGACCTACTATTATTTGAACAGATGATAGATTTTGGGAAAAATAATATCTAATAGATATAGATAAAAGTAAATCTTAAAGTCGAATTAAAAAATAATAGTATGAAAATTTTTTGGAAAGTTATCGTTGCTGTGATTGCCTTCTCTTTATTGGGGATCATGATTGTTCTAGGAACAGCTTATATTAAAAGTGTGGAACGGCATACCTATCTTGCTGACAATAAGGTATTGAGTGATAAGTATGTGTATGAAGAATTTTCGAATGGGAAAAAGAGGGTGAAAAACCGGGTTACGCAACAGGTGATTTTGGATCGTTTAGAGTGGCTGGTGACCGGTGATAAGGCCGATTCTTTAGCTGTGTTTTGCCGGAAGGGAAAAAGGGGATATCTGAATTGTTATACCGGCGAAGTGGTGATTCCCGCACAATATGAACGGGCCTGGGTGTTTTCGGAAGGATTGGCGGCTGTGATGTCGGGAGGGAAGATCGGTTTTATCGACCGGCAAGGACGGACAGTTGTCCCGCCGACCTGGAGCTATCCGGTCGGTAGTCAGGAGATGGATTATCTGTTTAAAGGAGGCTATTGTGCCGTCTTCGACAATGCCCGGCAATGTGGTTTGATCGATCGCAATGGACAATGGAAAGTTGCACCTCAATACGATTATATTTATATGCCCGAAGAAGGACTTCGGATACTTCAAAAAGGAGATCGGTGGGGGGTTTTGGGTGATTCGTTACAAATCCTTATGCCAGTGGAATACGATTGGCTGAAAATAGTACCCGAAGGGATAGTCTGTATTCAGGGGGGCAAGCAACAAGTGATCGGAAAAGATGGAAAAACGGTGGTCCGGCCTTTTGTATATGATGCTATCCTTCCCCTGTATTATTCTACTGGAGAATATTTCGATAATGGAGAAGAAAGGATGAACCGAAGCCGCTATTTTTCTTATTCGGTTTGGAATCCCAAAGGAAACCGGTATGGACTAATGGATGCAGAAGGTAAACGGATTACAGAGGCTCTTTATAGTGATATCGAGGCCTTGTCGGATGATCTCTATCTATGCTCTATAGAGGATGGACTTTACCGGATAACCTTGAATTATAACAGATAAACTTTTTCAAGGCTGCTAAACAGGATAAATCTTTGCCAGAGAATGAATTTATTTTGTAAATTTGACGCGAATTGGTAAATAGGATTGGACCGACAAAAAGTGTATACTTATGAAATATCTGGCAAGATTTATTATGTGGCTGGCCGGCTGGAAATACAAAGGTGAATTGCCTGCAGAGAAAAAAGCGGTGATTATATCTGTTCCTCATACTTCGAATTGGGATTTCTTCTGGGGAGAACTGGCTTTTTTGAGTCAGGGTATTCCGGCTTTTATTTTGATGAAGAAGGAATTCTTCTTTTTTCCGCTCGGGATGATTCTGCGGGCATTGAATGTGATACCGGTGGATCGCGGTAATAAAGATAGTCAGTTGGTAGAGCAGATGATTACCGAGTTTAAACAACGCGATTCGATGTATTTGTGTATCACCCCTGAAGGAAGCCGTAAAAAGCGGAAGAAATGGAAGAAGGGTTTTTTGGTTATTGCGAAAGCGGCAGGTGTTCCGGTTTATTTGGGTCGTATCGATTATAAAGGAAAATATTGTGAAGTGGGGCCTTTGTTTTATCCGACGGAGGATGTGGATGCTGATTTAGCCTATATTATGAGTACTTACCACGATGCTAATCCAAAGTATCCGGAGAATTTTTCTAATGGTAATTAGTACGCTCCGGAGAATAGTTTTTTTCGGTAGCGTATGTATTTTTCTTGGAAGTGCCGGAGGAGGTAGCGGTAACCAAGAAAAGAGGCAGAAGCCTGTTTTGACAGAAGAAGTACCGAAAATCACCGTTGAGCGTGTCGCTGCGGATACCACCGGACAAAAAGAAGATTCCGGAACCGAACGGAGGATGCGCCAATTAGGATTGGTGGATATCGGGGAGGTCGATCCTACGATTGCTGTACATTTGGTGTATGCTACATCCGATAATTTTGCCGGAAAGGTGCTGTATCGGGATATCCGGAAAGCATTTCTGTTACCGGAGGCCGCCGAGCGTTTAGCAGAAGCCCAGCGAAAGTTGAAACTTCTGAGGCCGGAATTGAGTCTGCTCGTATATGATGCAGCCCGTCCGATGAAGGTGCAGCAAGAAATGTGGGATTTGGTCAAAGGGACTGAAAACCGGGTGTATGTCAGTAATCCCCGGAATGGTGGTGGATTGCATAATTACGGTGCTGCTGTCGATCTGACTTTGGTCGATTCTTTAGGACATGTTTTGCCGATGGGAAGTGAGTTCGATTATTTCGGGGAGGAGGCGAGGCCTGACCGGGAGGAGGCGATGGTGAAGCAAGGGCGGATTATTTTACCTCATTTGCACAACCGGAGGTTATTGCGTAAAGTGATGACCGATGCGGGATTCCGGGTTCTTCCCAGCGAATGGTGGCATTTTAATCTAATGTCGAGGGCAGAAGCGAGGGTGCGGCTGAAAGTGATAGAATAGTTTATATAAATCTGATTGAATGAATACGACGATCATCGGTGTTGCCGGAGGTACGGCATCGGGGAAATCTACTTTGGTAAAAAAGTTGCAAGAGGCGTTTGAAGGAGAAAGTGTCATCACGCTTTGTCATGATTATTATTATAAAGCGCATGACGATTTGTCTTTCGAAGAACGAACAAAGCTGAATTACGATCATCCCGGTGCTTTCGATACCGATATGATGATTGAAGATATCATGAAACTGAAAAAGGGACGATCTGTTTTCCGGCCCGTTTATTCTTTTGTCAATCATAACCGTACGGATAAGACCGTCAAAGTCGAGCCGGCACAGGTGATTATTATCGATGGAATCCTTATTCTGGAAAACCGGACTTTACGCGAATTGATGGACGTGAAAGTATATGTAGATACCGATCCCGATGTGCGCTTAGGACGCCGTTTGTTACGGGATGTGCAGGAACGAGGGCGTAGTATAGAGTCGGTATTGACCCAATATTTTTGTACGGTAAAACCGATGCACGATGAGTTCGTAGAACCTTCGAAACGTTATGCCGATATTATTATCCCGGAAGGAGGGTTCAATTCTGTTGCGGTCAGTATGTTGATTCATAATATTAATTCATTGATTCACCATGAATCGGAAAGGGATAGGAGATGAAAATAGCATTGGTACAATCCCCTTTGGCCTGGGGAGAGCTGCAGGAGAATTTACAGAATTTTGACAAAAAAATGGCGGAGTGTGAGGATTGTGATGTAATTCTACTCCCTGAGATGTTCACTTCGGGCTGTATGATGATAAAGAAGTCGGCAGAGGTGGCATTTGCCGCTAAGGAATCTGTCGCAAATGCATATCCTGTCGTAGAAGAAAAGATGCTGGCTTGGGCGAAACGTCAGCATGCTTTGGTAATGGGATCGACGGTTTACCGGGAAAATGGAAAATATTATAATCGCTTGATTGCTGCTTTTCCTGAGGGAAATTGCCGGTATTATGACAAACGGCATTGTTTCAGAATGGGCGGGGAGAACGAGCATTTTACTCCCGGAGACCGGCAGTTGACTTTCGAATTTCGGGGAGTAAAGATAGCTGCTTTTATTTGTTATGATTTGCGCTTCCCGGTTTGGTGCAGGAACACACAAAATTATGATCTGGCTGTTTTCGTGGCGAATTGGCCGGAATCGCGCCGCGAAGTCTGGAAAACATTGCTGAAAGCCAGAGCGATTGAAAATCAGGCTTTTGTTGCTGGCGTCAATTGTGTCGGAGAAGATGATAACGGTTTGACCTATTCCGGTGATTCGATGGTCGCCGATGCCCGGGGGAGGGAAGTCGGAAGTACCTCTCCCGGAAATGAAGCCATTATCCGGGTGGAACTGGATATAGAGAAATTGAGGCAATTCAGAAAAAAATTTCCGGTATTGGATGACCGGGATGACTTTCTTTTCCGGGAGAAATGAGGCTAAAACGGAGTTTTTGTTATCTTTGTGCACCTTTATTCAAACGTTTGTTATAATTTTAATCGATATAAAATGAAAAGTATATTAATGACATTCATGGGAGTTGGAACAATAATGAATCTGACTGCCGGGAATTTGTCGGAAGACCGGACAGATCAGCCACAAACCGATGGCGGTAAGGTATTGACTATGGAGGAAGCGGTACTTGGGTATCAGCTTTATCCGAAGAATTTGTATATTCAATGGCAGGGAGACCGGAACGTACTGACTTATCCGGAAGGGACGAACCTGATGGGTGAGGTGGCCGGAAAAGAAAAACCCGAAGTATTGATGACATTAGCTGAACTGAATCGTTTGCTGGAGGCGGATTTGAAGGGATGGCCCCAATATGAATGGAAAGATGGCCGTACCCTGGTGATTATGCGCCAGGGAAAAAGATATGAGATCGATACCGATAAAAAAGTGTTGGCGTATGTTTTTCCTATTGCCAAAGGAGCACAGAATGTGACCTCTAACGGACAGGAATTACTGGCTTATACGAAGGCTAACAATTTATATTATGTAGATGCTAACGGGAATGAATTTGCCGTTACTTCCGATGAAGATCCGAATATAGTCAACGGACAAACGGTGAGCCGGAATGAATTTGGGATCAACGGAGGCATTTTCTGGTCTCCGGATGGCAAACAACTTGCTTTCTATCGCAAGGACGAAAGTCAGGTAGGAACCTTCCCTTTGCTGGATATCAATTCCAGGATGGGGACTTTGCGGGAGATCAAATATCCTATGGCAGGAATGAAATCCGAGCAAATCAGTCTGGGGGTTTATCAGGTTGCTTCGGGTAAGACCGTTTTTTTAGACGTAGATGACTTCGGGCGGGAACAATACCTGACGAATATAGCCTGGAGTCCGGCTTCCGATTATATTTATGTGCAGGTACTCGACAGGGCTCAGAAACACATGAAATTGAATCAATACAGTGCCAAAACCGGTGAATTTGTGAAGACCTTACTCGAAGAGCAGAACGAGCGCTATATAGAACCTTTGACCCCGATCGTGTTTTTGAAAAACGATCCATCCCGGTTTATTTACCGGACGAATAACCGGGATGGCTATTTTAGTCTTTATCTGTGTGAGGCTGCAACCGGAAAAGTGTTGAAAAGGCTGACCGATGTGAATGCCGATGTCGAAATGGTGGGGCAGGATGATAAGTTTGTGTATTATACTTCGGCTGAAGTAAGTCCTGTCGATAATCATTTGTTCAGGGTGGAAGTGAAAAGCGGAAAGAAAACCCGTTTGACACAGGCCGAAGGTTGGCATAAAGTGACGATGAGTGGCGATATGAAGTATTTTGTAGACAATTATAGTAGTCTGAAAGTGCCTCGTGTGATTCTGCTGGTACAAAATGACGGGAAAAAAGTGAAAGAATTGTTGAAGGCGGAAGATCCTACCAAAGATTATAATTTCGGTGAGATTACGTTGGGTACGGTAAAGAGTGCCGATGGTAAGTTCAATAATTATTATCGTCTGATCAAACCCATGAATTTCGATGCTTCCCGGAAATATCCGGTTATCGTTTATGTTTATGGGGGGCCGCATTCACAGATGGTAAAGAATACCTGGCAGGCAGAAATGCGTCGTTGGGAAATGTATATGGCACAACACGGTTATGTGGTTTTTGTCATGGATAACCGGGGTACTTCGAATCAGGGGGCTGAATTTGAAAAAGCGATTCACGGACAATGTGGTCAGGCTGAAATGGCTGATCAGATGGAAGGAATTAAGTTGCTGAAATCTTTACCATATGTCGATGCCGACCGGATCGGTGTGCATGGATGGAGTTACGGTGGTTTTATGACGATTTCCCTGCTTACCAATCATCCCGACGTATTTAAAGTGGCTGTTGCCGGTGGTCCGGTGATCGATTGGAAATGGTACGAAGTGATGTACGGCGAACGTTATATGGATTCCCCCCATACCAATCCGGAAGGATATGCAAAGGTAAGCCTCATTCATAAAGCCAGGGATCTCAAGGGAAAATTACTGATCTGTCAGGGAGCTATCGATAATACGGTGGTTTGGGAACATAGCCTGAGCTTTATCTGGGAATGTATTAAAAATAATATACAGGTAGACTACTTTCCCTATCCCTGTGCCGAGCACAACGTTATGGGAAAAGACCGGATTCACCTGATGCAAAAGGTGACCGATTATTTTGAGGATTATTTGAAATAAAAAGGAGAATTGTAATCAGAGAAAGGATGAGGCTATCCGATTTTGAAGTTGTCCTTCAATGGGATAGCCTCGTTTTTAAGAAATTTTATTTTCTTCCGTGATGACGGATAAAGAATGAGCGTAAGTTCAAATTCTTTTTATCAGAAGGGAGTAAAGACCGTACTTTGAGATTATCACTATCATTATCAATTGCAACATAGGAATAAGAGTACGGAGAGCCATTGATATATTCCGTTTTAATGGTTTTATCCGTATTTAAAACGTATGTCATGTTTTCGCTATATTCGTTTTCGTAATTTTGTTCCGAATCTTTCTCGTAATATTCCTCCGTATACGAAACCGGGAAATAAGCCGATGCCTTCCCTAGCATACCGACTAACGCAAAAACATCGGCATCCTCCATATCAAGGACCTTTGCCTGTCCCAAAGTATATTGTCCCAGTTCATTCTTCTCTTCCCCATACTCGATTGTACAAGTAGAACCGTATTCATATTTTTCTTCATCTTCTGTACTTTCTTCCTTGGTAACTACCTTGATCAGGTTTCCATCTTTCCAGGTGTAAGTCGCCTTGTAGCTTCCTTGAGAAGAAAAGCTTTCCCCATCCTCTTTCCCACTCTCGCTGGAAGATTCTGTATAAGATACTAACTGACCGTTTCCGTTGTATGAAAATGAAATCTTACCGCTACCTTTATAGCTGTAACCATCCTCATTATAATTCCAGGATGCGCTGATGCCTGTGACGTATCCGTCACTGTTAAACGACACTTTGGCTTCTTCATCATCCATGATCACAACTCCCTTGTCATAATCGATCTCGCCATACACGTAAGAATTATTTTTAACTTGAGTGCAACGATTGTTATCATCGTACACGAAAGTGTAATCCCCGATACGGGAAGGTAACTTTCCGGCGTATGTGATTGCCGGCCCTTGTGGGATTTTGTCATCATCATCATCGTTACAAGCTGAAAATAAGCACACTACCATGAGTGCTGTTCCCCATAATAATTTTTTCATTTGTTTTTCTATTAAAAATTTATAAATAATCGGTTTGCAAAATTAATTAAGCCCATTGAAAAATCCAATTCAAAAATTTTTTTATATAAGTAGTTCGTACGGTTTTTTAATATAAAAACTGGGGAAATAATTATAAGGATAAATTCCGAATATCGTTGGTTCCTAACAAATTTATATGTATTTTTGCATCATATTCTTACAAAGAGATAATCAGGTAGTTCGGATGTTAAAAAACGAACGATTAAAACAGTTATGTTTTGAATCTCTTTTCTTTTTCTGACTATTTTATAATCTTCATCTAATCAATCTTTTCAAAATTTATTCATAAACCTTCCCAGCTATTTTTCATTACAAATTTAATCGTTCGTTTTTTTTGTAAACATATTGCCGATGATTTGTATTCTCAATTCAAATTTCAATATGTATAGTATTTTATAATCTTATCTGTTATTTCAAACGATATTTTTTTCAGTTTATTTCTTCTCCCGGCTGCCCGAGCTCCTTTTCATTCTTGGACGTAAAAGAGTCTCCCGGTGGCGTCGCCGTGGGTTGCTACACGCGTAGGGTAACAGACCGGGCGTGAACCGGTACCCAATCCGGTGGGGAAACCCCCTAAGGCAACGCCGCTACGATGGTTCGGGAGCGGGAGTTCGATTCTCCCGGTAGCGACGAAGATAGATGATAAATAATAGATGATAGACGGAAGGAGATTTTGTAGGGGATTTGTGATGGGGAAGCTGGTGATAAGGTGGATTTTTACGAATCTTAAATACAGTTTTTATGCTTGAACATTTGGCTCCGTTTTTGATCGGTGCTGTCGTCGGCCGGCTGATTTTTAATCATAAACATCTATTTTATTTTACATACATCATTGTTGGAAAATTAATGTCATCCCGGGAAAGTTTTTATCTTTTTCCGGGATGATATTTTTAATGACTTATAATTTCAATTTAAAATGTTAAATGACCAATCCGTATTGATAACCGGAGGGACAGGTTCCTTCGGTAAAAAGTTTGTGGAAACAATTTTAGGACGTTATCCTTCAGTAAGACGTATCGTGGTTTATTCCCGTGACGAACTCAAACAATTTGAACTGAAGCAAAAATATCCTCACGACCGTTATCCCCAATTGCGTTTTTTTATCGGCGATGTCCGGGATGGGGAACGGTTGAAACGGGCCTGTGAAGGGATCGATGTAATAATCCATGCCGCGGCTATCAAGCAAGTGGATACGGCCGAATACAATCCTGAGGAATGTATCAAGACCAATGTTCACGGAGCCCAGAATGTGATCAATGCGGCTTTACAAACCGGCGTGAAACATGTGGTAGCCTTATCGACCGATAAAGCTTGTGCTCCGATAAATTTGTACGGGGCGACGAAACTGACTTCCGATAAGTTGTTTACTGCGGCCAACAATATCAGCGGATCGAAAGATGTAAGATTTTCTGTGGTTCGCTATGGCAATGTGATGGGATCGCGTGGTTCTGTGATACCGTTTTTTATCGGTAAGCGCGATAGCGGAGCTAAGGAGTTACCGA
>NZ_LARL01000093.1:0-9173 GCF_000980295.1 Odoribacter sp. N54.MGS-14
TGATGGCTGATCGGCAAATTTTCGGTATTGATAAAATATTTCGGTCAGGGAATCGGTCGTGAGGATGGGATAGGCATCGATTGGCAGGACCTGCTGATTAGGTTTTAGGTGTAATAACGATTTATTTATGAGTAAATTATTTTTATTGGTGGTTACTATGAGTTGGAGTATAATTGCTTCAGCACAGGGAATCGATTTTTTTCACGGTAGCTACGAGGAAGCCTTGAAAAAAGCCCGATCCGAGAATAAGGGAATTTTTGTAGATGTGTATACTTCCTGGTGTGGACCTTGTAAAAAGATGGCCAGGGAGGTTTTCACCCAGGCCGGGGTCGGTGATTATTTCAATACGCATTTTGTTTGTCTGAAACTGGATGCAGAAAAAGATAAGGAGCATCCCTTTTTTCAGCATTTTAAGGCGACAGCTTTTCCTGCTTTTTTTTGGCTGAACGGCGAAGGTGAAATTTGGGATATGCATGTCGGATATGCCGAACCTCAGGAGTTTTTGAAGTTGGCTGCTGCTGCCGCACAATCGGACTTGAATAAGCAGTTGGACGAAGGACGTCGACGCTGGGAAAGCGGAGAACGTACTCCTGACCTGATCCGTGATTATGTGTTGGGGGTATTGAGTAAAGTGGAACCCGATCGGGTTGAACCGATGATGTGGGAATATTTGGAAGGTTTATCGTCCGAACTATTGGAAACAGAAGAAAATTACCGTTTTTTAAAACGTTTTATGCAGAGAGCGGAAGACAATCTGGCTTTTCGTACTTTGTTGAATAAGGCAGAAATTTATCAAAAATACGAAAAGGGATATGATTTCTGGATCAATATGTATCGGATGGTAGTACGTTGTGGAATCGTTCAGCGCGAAGAACCGGAGGCGTATCAGGCTTATCTTCGGTTTTTGAAAGAACTGAACCTGCCTTTGGCCGGGATGTATCTCGAAATATTGAATATGGAATATACTTTGTTTGAAAAAGATTTTCAAAAAGGTATTCCGGAAGCGATGAAACTGATCGGAAAATATAAGGAAAAACATCCTTATCTGGCCGGTCAATTTTTTTATACGTTGATTATTGCCGGTTTCTTTCAGGAAGAACAAGTCGGTATGGAACTGGCTGACCAGGTCGTCGATATGGCCTATCAGGCATTGAAAACTATACCTTCGAAAGAAAATTTATTGTATCTGTCTGTGGCATATGCCCGGAAAGGAGATTATAAAAAGGCATTCGAACTGATGGCCGGTGAACCTTTCTTTCCGTCACCTGTACTTTCGAATGCATTGTATAAATACCTGAATTTACCCGTATTCCACCGGGATTATATAAAATAAATTTAAAACAGTAACAACGGTAATAACCGCTTTATCCGTTGTTACTGTTTTATCCATTTCAACCGGTCGGACCATTATTTGATTACCAGCATATCCTTCATCTTTTCTTTGGGAATGGAAATGATGGTGTGGCCACAAGAGTAAGGACCGAGGATATATTGGGCATAAGTAAAATCGACCGTGTGGAGGGTAAGGTTGATGCAGGTGACATTATCCACTGTCGGAGCTTCGAAAGTGAAGCATTTGTCCGGATCTTTCAGATTAGCCTTTAAAAGGGCATTGATATCTGCTGCTTTGTCTAGGTTGAGGATATCTTTATTGGTTAAGAATTTCTGTGTCTTCACATCGTAATTTATAGCATAAAAATTGGTCATCCCATGGGCTCCTCCCAGCATTTCGTACGATAATACCCGGACACTGATGTAATTTTGGTCTGCCAGGAACACCGAATCTTCAATGATCAGTTCGTAGGGAGCTACTTGCTTGAAACCTGCAGAATCTAAACGGGCAATGTTCTCTTTAGCTTGTTCGATAAAGGCTGCATGAATACCGTTGATCAGCCCGTTGACCTCGTCGTTGAATTTGACACAGCTTTTTTCAGTTTCAGCATCTGTAGTCGAGAAGGCAGGACGGTCGATTTTGATGTCCCATTGTCCGGTCTTGTCGGTCAGATGGATTTGTTTAACATCCAGCTTAATCTCTTTTTTACAAGCCCCTAAAGCAAGGACTGCAAATACCAGGGTAAAAAGTTTTGTTTTCATCATTCTGTTTTTTGAAAATTAAAATTGCAATTTACGGTATATCGTAAATCGAATTTGCAAAGTTAACTTTTAACAGATGATTTCCTATTTTTTTATAAAAAATATAATCGAAAAATTCAAAACCCGATATGCCGGCGAAAATTGGATCAAATCACTTTTTTCTTCGGAGTCGTGGCAATAAAATCTTTGAGATAAAACGGTTCGAAGTAGGCGACATCGACAAATTCTTGCCGGCCGAACAGCTCCTCTGCAAGGGGGATCATGTGCCGGGCAGAGGTTTCTACTTGTCCCATGAAATGAGCATTAGGAGCGGTAAGGAGCATCCTGACTTTGTCGCTGCCATTTCCGAAAAAATAAATTTTATGTCCGGCCAATAAATCGGCAAACGAATTTTCGTCGACGATTTCTGCTTTGGTATCGATGACCTTTTGGTTGTTACGGTCGAAAAAAGCGGTATAGACTTCCATCCGGCGGGCGTCGATCATCGGGCAATACAGCGCTTCTTCCCGTATCCGTTCCGATACCGATAAGGCCAGTGCTTGTAAGGTCGGTACGGCGATCAGAGGTTTACCTGCTCCGAAACATACTCCTTTCGCCATAGATACTCCGATGCGTAATCCGGTATACGACCCCGGGCCCATACTGATCGCAACGGCATCCAGACAATGGGCATCCATGTGATTGTCTTTTAGGATTTCGTCGATGTAGGTGCCTAATAAAACCGAGTGGTTCAATCCCTCGTTATTTTCTTTCAAGGCAATCATTTTTCCGTCCCGGGCTAAGGCTACCGAGCAGACAGAAGTAGAGGTATCTATATTTAAAATCAAAGCCATAATTAAAGTCGAATGTTTAAAGTCAAGAGCTAAAGATTATTTCCGGATAATTTGAATCTCCCCGCCCATTCCCAGTTTGATAATACTCGAGGGAGCTGCCGGGTTATGATCGTTGCGGCGATAATCTACGATATAGTCTACTGCATTTTTGATCTCCTCACTGATTTCCCCGAAAAAATGAGGGGAGGGTTCGCCGCTGATATTGGCCGAAGTCGAAACGATGGGTTTATTATAACGGAAAATTAAAGATCGGGTAAATTCTTCCCGCGTAATCCGGATACCGATCGTACCGTCTTCTGCGATCAGATTGGGTGCCAAACGTTTAGCACCCGGATAGATGATAGTTGTCGGTTTGTCGGCCACTTCGATCAAATCGAGGGCTATATCCGGGACGTCGGCATAGGAAGCTATTTTCCCTGCATCGTCCAACAATACAAGCATCGATTTGTTGTCGGCCCGTTTTTTGATGTCATAAATCCGTTTGACAGCTTCCGGATTAGTGGCGTCACAACCCAATCCCCAGATCGTATCGGTCGGATAAAGAATTACACCTCCGTTTTTCAGGATTCCCAGCGTTTTCCGGATTTCCTCTTTGAGTTTATCGTTCATATAATATAGATTTCAAAGGGCGAAAATACGAAGTTTTTCTTTACCTTAATCACCTTTTGGCTTTTTGTTTTATGATTTACGATGATAACCTTGCACACTTGATATGGCAGAGAAAATCGTAAATCATAAATCATTAGACATTCCGGTTTAGACCAGATGGCCGATGAGTTCTTCCCGTTCGCCATATAACAGGTCGGCCATCGGGATCTCGATCAGCGTATAACATCCGGGTTGTTGCCGCATCGAAGCCCGGGCTGAAGATACCATAATTTGAGCGGTCAGGGCCGGATTATTGATCCGCATGTTAAACTCGAACCATTGGTTTTGTGTTTTTCCCGACACGCCTTTCCGGGTAAGGTTGACGCCATGGCCCATATCCAGTAAGTCGTCTACTTTTTCAACCTGCAAGACATGGGTCTCATCATTTATGAAATAAGGATCGTTTTTGATCTGCTGTGCAACTTCACCGAAGAGATATCCTTCCTGAAGTTCGATATATACCATTCTGCGGTGAATCCCGGTTCCCGTGGGGATAGTCATAGACAGGGCGGCCTTTACTCCCTCGATCGCTTTGACGGCTACCGTATGGCCCATACTCATGCCGGGGCCGAAGTTTGTATAAGTCAAACCTTTCGGAGCACAGGCTTCCAATAGTGCACGTATTACAGAATCTGTTCCCGGGTCCCAACCGGCCGACATAATGGAAACAGCCTGATGTTTACGGGCTACCTCTCCCAAAGTGCGGTGTAAGTCGACAGTTTGAGTGTGTATGTCGAAACTGTCTACCGTATTGATACCTAGCCGGAGGGCTTCGGTTGCATAGTGTTCCACACTGCGGGTCGGGGTACATAAAATAGCTACCTGAACCCCTTCCAAATCCTGCAGACGGCTTACTACTTTGTAGTTGTGCAGTTCTTCCGGAACCTCGGCGGTATTCCGGCGTACAATACCCACGATCTCGAAATCGGGAGCAACCTGGAGTGCTTCTACTACATATCTCCCGATATTGCCGTATCCGATAACGGCTGCTTTAATTTTCTCCATATATTTCTAATCTTAATAATCTGAATCTGTTTTATATCTCTTATACCGGCACGTCGAATTCCCGTAATGCACTGTTCAACGAGGTTTTCAGGTCGGTAGATGCTTTTCTTTTTCCGATGATCAGCGCACAAGGCACTTCGTATTCGCCGGCAGGAAATTGTTTTTTTCGGGAACCGGGGATCACGACGGACCGGGCCGGCACATAACCCTGGTATGTTACCGGTTCATTTCCCGTGACATCGATGATCCTGGTCGAGGCGGTGATTACCGTATTCGCACCCAGTACGACTTCTTTTTCCAGATGGGCACCTTCCACAATAATACAACGCGAACCGATGAAGCAGTTGTCCTCGATAATTACCGGTGCTGCTTGTACCGGTTCCAATACTCCTCCGATCCCGACTCCTCCGCTAAGATGTACATTTTTCCCGATCTGGGCACACGAACCGACAGTCGCCCAGGTGTCTACCATCGTTCCCGAATCGACATAAGCACCGATATTGACATAGGAAGGCATCATCACCACTCCCGGGGCGACATAGGCTCCATAGCGGGCGGCAGCCGGAGGAACTACCCGTACTCCTAATTCTGCATAATCTTGTTTGAGCCGGATCTTATCGTGATACTCGAATGGTCCCGTGGTCATGGTCGACATGGGTTGGGTTGGAAAATATAAGATAACCGCTTTTTTTACCCATTCGTTCACTTGCCAACCTTCGTCGGTTGGAGTAGCCGTGCGCAATTTCCCTTTGTCCAGTAACCCGATTACCTGATCGATAGCCGACCGGGTCTCTTCTTTCTTCAATAATTCCCGGTTCTCCCAGGCTGCTTCAATGATTTTTCTGATTGCTGTATACATTTCTAACTCGTTTTTTGTCGGACGAAAGTGCCTATGCCCAGGATGTCTCTGGAATTGCAAATTTCGCAATAATTTGTTGTACGACAAAAACTGTTCCCCGGATTGTTAATCGTCTAACCGATTTTTCCCGCGATGTGTAGAATAAAACATAGATCAATAAAAAAATATATATACCTTTGTTCCCTCACCGTATGCGTGTCGTAAAAGTTTAATTATTTAATGTGCTATGCTGAAAAAGATTCCTCATACTTATACGATTATTTTTTCGATTATTCTGCTTTGTGCCGTCTTGTCCTGGATTATCCCGGCAGGAGAGTATAGTCGCCATACCGTCGAGGTCAACGGAACGACCCGGTCGGTGATTGTCGATAATTCTTATCATGCGGTGGAATCGGTTCCACAGACCTGGCAGGTATTTTCCGCTTTGTTGCAAGGATTTGAGAAGCAGGCCGGAATCATAGCCTTTTTACTGATTATCGGCGGGGCTTTTCAGATTATGAACAATAGCCGGGCGATCGATGTAGGGATTTTTTCTTTTTTGCGTTTTACGCAGGGATTGGAACGGCATCGTTTTATGAAGCGGATCGGGGTGAACAATCTGGTGATCGCTATGATTATCTTCTTGTTCAGTATGTTCGGGGCTGTTTTCGGTATGAGCGAAGAAACGCTGGCTTTTGTGATTATCATTGTACCTTTGGCTATTTCGATGGGGTATGATTCGATTACCGGATTGTGTATGGTCTATGTTGCGGCCCACGTGGGATTTGCCGGAGCGATCCTGAATCCGTTTACCATCGGTATCGCTCAGGGACTTTCCGACTTACCTTTGTTTTCCGGTTTTGAATACCGCTTGTTTTGCTGGTTTTTGCTCACCGTGATTTTAGTTGCCTGTGTGTTGATCTATGCGGCCCGGGTGAAACGCAATCCGACCCTTTCCCCGATGTATCGGGCCGACGAATATTGGCGGAATCGCCGTACCGAAAGTGGCGAAGAGGTTGCTTATACGATCCCGGTGGCTTCTTATATCGTGTATGGATTGATTCTCGTGTCTCTGATTATTTTTGCTGTCGTTTATCCGGTTACTACTTTTAGTTTGGGGAATGCTTCGGTCACTTTTTATGCTGTACCGGTCGGTACGGTTTTGTTCGCTTTGTTCGGATGGTTGGGGCTACGGAAATCTTTCCATTTTTTTATCCTTTCTATCCTGGCTTTTACGGTCATTTTTCTGGTGATCGGAGTGATGGGGCATGGTTGGTATCTGCCCGAAATTTCGGCGATTTTTCTGGCGATGGGAGTGTTGACGGGGTATGCTGCGGGCAAAGATACCGACAGCATCATCAAATTGTTTCTCGAAGGAGCCAAAGATATCTTATCGGCGGCTATTGTGGTCGGACTGGCCGGAGGTATCATCCAGATTTTGCAGGACGGGCGTATTATCGATCCTATATTACATGCCTTGGCTTCTCTGATGAACGAGGCCGGAAGAGTGGCTTCGGTTGGTGCGATGTATGTAATTCAGACGCTGATCAATATCATTATCCCTTCGGGATCGGCCAAAGCTGCTTTGACGATGCCGATTATGGCTCCCTTCTCGGATGTCATCGGTATTTCCCGGCAAGCTACAGTGATGGCTTTCCAGTTCGGTGATGGCTTTACCAATATGATCACGCCCACCTCCGCCGTATTGATCGGTGCTTTGGGAATCGCCCGCATTCCCTATGAGGTGTGGGTAAAATGGTTTGCCAAAATCCTCCTGTTGTTTGTCGTCCTGGGTTTTCTGTTACTGATACCCACAGTAGTCATGCAGTTGCCTGGGTTTTGAAAATCTTAAGCTTTAATGATGTATTTTTGTCTAAATAAATGCTGAAGTAAAAATGGAGAAATTTGCTGCAATAGATTTTGAGACAGCCAATTGGCAGCAGACCAGTGTTTGTTCGGTGGGGATCGTCGTGATGAACCGGGGGGTGATCGAAGACCGGTTTTACAGTCTGATTCATCCTGCACCGAATTTTTATTCCCGGCGTAATACAGCTATTCACGGTTTGAGTCGGGAGGATACCGAGGAAGCTCTGGCTTTTCCTACGGTATGGCGGGAAATTGCTCCGATGATTGAAGGGATACCTTTGGTGGCTCACAATAGCATGTTCGACGAGGGATGCCTGAAAGCTGTCTTTCGGCTTTACGAAATGGATTATCCCGGTTACTCCTTTTACTGTACCTACCGCCTTTCCCGGAAATTATTTAAAGGACTGGAAAATTATCAGTTGCATACCGTTTCTTCCTTTTGCGGATATGACCTGAAAAATCATCATCATGCCCTGGCCGATGCCGAGGCTGCAGCTGTCATTATGCAATCCATTTTGCAGCAATGTCCCGATTTATAGCAGGTATATTTTTTCTTTCTATTCCGATTCCGGACTTTATACCGTCAGACCGGTTCGCCTGGAACGGTCAATGATAGAAAAAGCCAGATGACCGACAGAAGCGACCGGGTCGCCAATTCCGATCACCGAAGACGAATTAGTAACGAACTATACCTATGTTTAAGGTAAACATGTATATAAACACCAAGAAAAAATCGGACTATTCCGTACCGCCATATTTCTCATGCTTTCAAACAATTTTTTATCTTATGTACAAAGATAATATTTCTTTTTGTAAAACCTGAACTTACAGGCTACAATCGTCTGAAATGATAGCATACGGAAAGGACAACCATCCGAAGCCGGGTTCCATAACCACAGGCAAAGGTAACTCGTGTTCTTCTCGTACAAGCAAGACCAAGTCCTCCGGCTTTGGGGAAAAATCATCTTCGCCTGAAGGTTGCGGTATTTTCTTGCGCCAAACCTTGCGGGTATGGACAAGGGACAGTCAGGCAGGCGAGAAATAAAAAATGGCAGATACATACCTGAAAAATTACAGGCAATCATCGTATTAGGTTAGTGGAGCAGACGGAGTAGTACGATAAAGTAACCGGAGTATAAAATGGAGCGGAAAAAGTAGTTCCTAAAGATGTGTATAAAGAGTAGCTAACTTAGAAGGAGTGTTGATTTACAATACTTTTCCTTGGAATGGGGAGAGGAGAAGAGTAAATAGAGGTGTGAAATTTTGTTTTCATATCTGTAGTTTTATATATTTACCGTCACTATTGTCCACTAAAAATGGACATGTTTAAACTTTAAACAAATTCGGTTCACTGGAATCATTGGGTTCTTTGACATTTTTGAAATTCGATTTGTCGAACAAGTCACTAAGATGTGTTTTGTCCGTCAGTGAGATGCCGAGGATTTGCAGTGTTTCGTGGATAGTACTATCGCTACAAGGCAATAAGTAATTATGGCACAATAGATTTGGATGCCTATCGCATTCTCCGATGTACCCCAAAACTTTTTGATTTTGAGGTGCTGCTTGATCCACTTGAAGAACAGTTCCACGCTCCATTTGTTTTGGTAGAGCTGCGAAATCAGTTCTGCCGCTGCCTTCAGATTGTTCGTCAGGAGATGTATCTGAAACCGTCTTCGGGGTCTTCGATGATGAGTTTCTGAAGTTCTTCAGGATAGTCTTTGGAATTTTTATAAACCGAAAAATTTCCGATGACATCAGAAACGATACCTTTCGGTAATCTCCGCTTTCAGGTCTTGGGCTTGATCTGTACATTGGTTTTTGCCCGTACAACGAGAAAGCACCTATACGGTTGATCGTATAGAAATTGCCAAAATCGTTGTAACCACGGT
>NZ_LARL01000094.1:0-8905 GCF_000980295.1 Odoribacter sp. N54.MGS-14
GAAACGGATCAGAATACCGTGTGGAAGTTTTGCAAAGACCCGAAAGGGTTTGAACTCGTTGCCGGGAATTTGCGGTTGAGCCAGCTTTTCATCGAGCAAGTGGTGCGTCCACGCCTGATCATGGTAAAAAATAGAGGATCATGGTGTTTCTGGGGAAAGGAAGCAAAGACAGATGAAAATATCTGGATGGGATACCGCTTCGAACACCTGGAATCACTCCCCTGCGGCGATCTCTGCCGCATCACGGGGTTGATTGACCACCCAGGGCGGGTGAGCCACGATTGCCTGTTGGAAACGAACCTGAAAGGTACGCTGGTGCTGTTTACAAGCCATTTCCAATATTGCGCCACGGAGAAATTACCCACGCCGGAATTGCTCGCCCGGCTGTGCGGGATGATGTAAAAAACGAGGAGTTGCCGGACACTTTCGGTAACCCTCCGTTTATAACACGTTACGATTCAGCCACAAGCGGAACAACGGATCAATTATCCGGTATTTCGCCCCTCGCTGTTTTTTCACCATTCTATCCACGATTTTTTGATCTGTCATCATTTTCAAATACGGAGATATTTGCCCGTTCTCTTGTCCTGTCATTTCCCTGATTTCTTTCAATACCACCCCCTCGTCCGCAATCGCCAACACCGACAGCAAGCGCTGAATTTGAATGACAAATGCATCATATTTAGCCTGATAATAGAGGTGATAACAATTGATATACGAATTATATTATATAAATTTTTTTCTATAGAAGATTTCTTCTACTAATCACTCGATAACACACTTTAAAACAGAAAACTAACCACCTATTTATCTGCACATTACAAAACATCTCTCTTTTTTCTGCATTTTTTTCTCTTGTAAAAGTGCAAATTCCAACCCTCGCGTAGTAAAATTTTACATGTAAAGGTCAAACTTCACGAGGAAGCCAAAACCTTACTCTCGTCCAAGTGAGTTGGAAAGAGAAACAGATTATCAATTCTTAAAATTTTTATTTTATGGCAAAAATCATTTCAGATCCGATAAATAGCTATCGGGGAAGTATTGGTAAGATCTCTTACTACATACGCGAATGCGAAAATATGGCTCGCAAAAGTTCGTCTGCAGGGAAAATTTCTGATTCGCCGGCAGCCGTTGCATAACGGACAAAGTTCGGAAGATTGATTAAATTATCCCGGGAACTTGCCCCGGCAATCACACTCGGATTTCTCCAACGCAAGCGGGGACAATCGCCGGCAAACGCCTTCATGTCCTTGAATAAGGGTATTTGCACGCTGGAAGACGATACGCTAACCGTGGACTACGAACAGCTGCAATGTGCACAAGGATCGCTCACGGAACCGGACATCACCGCCACGTACAACACTTCGACTTCAAAAATCACGTTTGAGAACACGGCTATGGAAGGCCTCGCCTATTGCAATGCGGACGACAAGACATACGGAGTGAAGTGCCCCCCTGTCGTCTATATAAATACCATTATCAAATATTTAAAGTATTATATCATGAAAGTCAAAGATTTTATCAACGGACAATTTCAAGGAAGACACAATAACCTTATTTTTTACACGAGAGGTAATAACACATACGTCCGGCGTTATGCCATTCCCGGCAAAAAACGGAAATGGGAAACCGAGGGACGTACCCCCAAACAGCAGGCCGTAGCGATACGCTTCAAGGCAGTACAAGTTTTTTACATGACGTTTACCAAACAAGTGTCGCCCGAAATCTGGCGGGCCGTAGCAAAAACAGTGGGACGACACGCCCCGAACGTGTTTTTCTCAAGAAACTTCCATTGCTTCGGAGAGGAAGGCCAAATCGCCGATTTCGGGAATTTCATGTTCACGGACGGCACTTTACCTCTCCCCAGGAATCTGAAAGTAAGCGGGGAAGGTCCTCTGTTCAAGGTCACATGGCAAGAAGAACGGATGTGGAAAACCGTATCCGGAACGGACAGATTACAAATAGGGGTATTATATGACAACGATTCCCGTATCCCCCGGGTCGCCAGCCAGGTAAAAGGAAGACGCGGAGAGCTGCATGAAGAATTTACCCTCGATGAATCCATCGGAAAAAAGGCGCACGTGTACATTTTCTTCTGCAACGAAACCGGCACCAGGTTCTCCGCCTGCCGATATTTCCACGTGAAAATAAATTCATGATAAAACATGAACAAAAACCCGGTCCATGAAATTCCTGTTCCCGATTTTCAATTCTCGATTATTATATTTTACTTTGTACCGGGTTTTTCATTACCGACACGAATGATAAATCAAGCATATAAAAGAGAGTTTGAATGAAATACACGGAATTGGACGACTGCGAAGAATTCTACCACAAAGTAGAATACTACAATAAAACAAAGACCGAACAATTAAGTTACCATTATAAAGAAATACTGAAACTGCTGGGCGAAGACCCCGACAGGGAAGGTTTGGTAAAAACTCCCTACCGCGTGGCAAAAGCCATGCAATTTATGACAAGGGGGTATCACGAGAATCCGGAGGAAATTCTGCGGTCGGCACTTTTTAAAGAAGATTACCGCCAGATGGTTATTGTGAAAAACATCGAGATCTATTCCATGTGTGAACACCATATGTTGCCTTTCATCGGGCAGGCTCACGTGGCGTATATCCCGAACGGATACATCACCGGGCTAAGCAAAATAGCACGGGTAGTGGAAGCTTTTTCCAGAAGACTGCAAGTACAGGAAAGATTGACAAACGACATAAAGAACTGCATCCAGAACACCCTCAACCCCCTGGGCGTTGCCGTGGTGATCGAAGCACAGCACATGTGTATGATGATGCGGGGCGTTCAAAAACAAAACTCGGTAACAACGACTTCCGACTTCAGCGGCGCATTCGAGAAACTCGCCACGCGGGAGGAATTCATCCGGCTGATCAGTAATAAGTTTCATTAAGAAATAAACAAAACGAGTATGAAAAAAGCATTTGTTTTCCCGGGACAGGGAGCTCAATTCGTAGGAATGGGCAAGGATTTGTATGAAAACTCACCCGAAGCAAAAGAATTATTTGAAAAAGCGAACGAAATATTGGGATTCCGCATTACGGATCTGATGTTCAACGGCACCGACGAAGACCTGAAACAAACCAAAGTAACCCAACCGGCGATATTCCTTCACTCCGTGATTCTGGCCAACTCGCTGACCGAAACCCCGGATATGGTAGCCGGCCACTCCCTGGGAGAATTCTCAGCCCTGGTCGCTGCCAAAGCTTTATCTTTCGAAGACGGATTACGCCTGGTACACGCCAGAGCGCTGGCGATGCAAAAAGCCTGCGAAGCCAATCCTTCTACCATGGCCGCAGTGATCGGAATGGCCGACGAAAAAGTAGAAGCGATCTGTAAAGAGATCGACGAAGTGGTGGTTCCCGCCAACTACAATTGTCCGGGGCAGATCGTTATTTCAGGTAGCAACAAAGGGATCGAGACCGCTTGCCAGAAACTGACCGAAGCCGGAGCGAAACGTGTATTGCCTTTAAAAGTCGGAGGTGCCTTCCACTCTCCGTTGATGGAACCGGCACGCCAGGAACTGGAAACAGCCATTAAAAACACCCGTTTCTCAACCCCGGTCTGCCCGATCTATCAGAATGTAGATGCCCAACCTTATACCGATCCGGCTAAGATTCAGGAAAACCTGATCGCCCAATTGACCGCATCGGTCAGATGGACACAGATCATGAAAAATATGATTGCCGACGGAGCTACCTCTTTCCTGGAAATCGGACCGGGCAAAGTATTACAAGGCCTGCTTAAAAAGGTCAGCACCGAAATCGAGACCAACGGTATTCAATAAAAATTACTGAGAGAATCTGAGATTCCGTTGAGACAATTTTTCTAAACAGAGCCTCAGGTTTTCTCAACAAGCACAAATGAATCCCGGCAAACTGAATGTACTTTTTTCCTCTCAAAACAAATTTCCGAAGGTTTCCGATTTTTCTCCAATAATTTCATATCTTTAGCCCTGTATAATGGCTATTGTGTACCTCTATGTCCGACAAAAAATTAAAACGTCGTTTAAATGCCTTTTTCAGATTATTGATTATACTCTCGATTTGTGTAATCACGGTATATTTATTCCCCAAAGTCGGTAGTTTCCAGTATGAATATCAAAAAGGTATGCCCTGGAGATACGAAACCCTGACGGCTCCTTTCGATTTTCCGATCCATAAAACAGAAGACGAATTACAGGAAGAACGGGAAAAATTAGTACAGGAACAAAGTCCGATTTTTATCTTAAATACGAATACGGCCGATCTGCAAACCGGTAAATTCAGGACAGCCCTGCATGCTTTCCGCAATGAAACGACTTCCGGCTCCCTGAATAAACTGACCGACCGGCTCAAAGACATCTATACGGCCGGCATCCTGCAATTGCCCGAAGAGTTGGATGCCAGGAAAGTAAAAACCATTAAAATCGTCGAGAACAATATCGGGCATACCGTAGAATTCGATCAGGTATATACCTTGAAAAAGGCTTATTCGGCTTTAAGCCAGGCTATCGACCAACTCCATTTTCCGAAATCGGTACGGGAAAATATTCTAAGCCTGAACCTGAACAACTATTTGCAGCCAAACCTGGAATTCGACGCCTCGAAAACAACGATCGAACACCTGAACCACCTGAAAAGTATCAGTCTCACAGAAGGCATGGTGCAACAAGGCGATATTATCATCACCAAGCGTGAACTGGTTACTCCCGAAAAGGTAAAGATACTGAATTCCCTCAAAACCGAATACCAGAATAATCTGGGATCTACCGAAACTTATATGCGGACTATCGGCGGTCAATTCCTTTTGGTGCTGGTAGCCCTGCTGGTATTTTCCATTTTTTTCTACTATTCCAAAAAACGGATTTTCTACAACAACCGGGAATTTATATTCCTTTACGGTTTATTTCTAGCCACCATTATGCTCGGTAGTCTGGGATATCATCAGAGTATCAATATGTTTGCGGTACCGGTATTGTTTTTCATCATCATCGTAAACATCCTGATCGGTAGCCGTTCGGCTTTGTATCTTCTGCTGAGCAGTACGCTGCTGATTTCCTACTATGCCCCCAACAGTTACATGTTCGCTTTCATGCAGGTCACAGCCGGCATTGTAGCCATATTCAGTCTGTCGCACCTGCAACGGCGTAGTCAGCTGATCCTGTCTATATTTCTGATTTTTATCACCTATACACTCGTATATATGGCCTTTATCCTGACCCAGGAAGGCGAGATCCGCGGTACCCACTTGTTTGCGCTGATCTGGCTGGCCATCAATTGCCTGCTACTGACACTCACTTACCCGGTGATCTATATCTTTGAACGGATTTTCGGTTATACCTCCGAAATCACACTGATCGAACTCTCGAATCCGAATCATCCGGCCTTGCGCAACCTGACCAAGAAAGCTCCGGGTACCTTCCAGCATTCGCTGATGGTCGCCAATCTGGCCGAGGAAGCTATTTACCGGATCGGCGGGAATCCTTTGCTCACCCGTACCGGTGCTCTTTATCACGATATCGGTAAAACATTCGATCCGATCTTTTTTATCGAAAATCAAAGCGGAGGAATCAACCCACACGACCAGTGTGAATTCGATGTCAGTGCCCAGCACATCATCGACCATGTCCGTAAAGGAGTCGAAATGGCCAAGAAGTATAATTTGCCCGAAGGTATTATCAACTTTATCCGTACCCATCACGGAAAAAGCAAGGTAAAATACTTCTACAATTCTTTTAAAAACAAATATCCTGACCGGGAAATCGACGAATCGCTGTTCACTTATGACGGACCGGATCCGGTCAGCCGGGAATGTGCCGTAGTCATGATGGCCGATGCCGTAGAAGCAGTCTCCCGTACGCTGGTCGACAAGACCGAAGAAAATATCACGAAAGTAGTCAACAATATCATCGACGGGCAACTACAGGACGGGCGCTATGCCAATGCAGACATCACTTTTAAAGACATTGCAACGGTGAAAAAGGTATTTATCGAAATGCTGACTAACATCTACCATTCCCGAATCGCTTATCCTAAACTCAAACAAGAAGAAAAAAAATAAACATTAAAACTTAGGAATATGACACAGAAAGCCATCACAATCAAAGACTTAGCAGAAAAACTAAATATCTCTGTATCTACAGTGTCACGGGCGCTGAAAGATAATCCTGAGATCAGCCAACAAACCCGTAAAACCGTGCAGGCCCTGGCCAAAGAACTGGGCTACAAACCCAATCCCATAGCAGTGGCTTTAAAGACTCACAAAAGTAACACGATCGGCGTGGTGGTGCCTCAGATTGTGAATACCTTTTTCGCTACCGTTGTCAAAAAGATAGAGGATGTTGCCGATAAATACGGATACAATGTACTGGTAGCTTCTTCCAACGAAACTTTCGAAAAAGAAAAGAAAAACATCGATATATTTCTGGCCAACCGTTGTGATGGAATCATTCTGTCTATTTCTAAAGCCACCACTTCGTACGAACATATCAAACAGATTCAGGATATGGGCGTGCCTTTGGTATTATTCGATCGGACTGCGAAAGAACTGGATGTCTCTAAAGTCGTTGCCGACGATGCCGATGCTGCTTTCAAAATCGTACAACATCTCATCCATGGCGGAGCCAGAAGAATCGCCCTGCTAACCGGCCCGGAACAACTTTCTATCGGGAAGAACCGGATGAAAGGGTATCTGAAAGCCATGACGCTGAACAAACTGGAAATCAATACCGACTACATCGTCAGATGTGAAGACTTCTCCGTAAAAGCAGCCAAAGAGGCCACTCAACGGTTATTGAATATGAAAAATATGCCGGATGCCATTTTCGGAATCAATGACGATATGGCCATCGGAGCAATCGAAGCAATAAAAGAAAAAGGATTGAAAATACCGGAAGAAGTAGCTGTTTTCGGTTTCTCCAACAGCAAACGTTCCCGATATATGACCCCTTCGGTCAGCACCATCAACCAATTTCCCGAAAAGATCGGCGAAACGGCTGCCGAGCTTCTTTTCGAACAAATCCTCGACGCCAAACATGCACAAATCCGCGAAGAAGTGATCAACAGCGAACTGATCGTCCGCGAATCCTCCGACCGCTCGTTTATGTAATAAGAACCGATATTCCCCCAATCAGCAATCTGACTGGGGGAATAAATTTCCGTTTTTTTATTCTCCCTTCAAATAATATCCTGCAAATCGTTTATTTCTAATCTCTAACCCAGTACCTTCCAAGGTCTTTCTCAACTCTGATACAAGATTCCGGAGTGCTTTATCCTTAGAATCGAAGAGTATAGTTTTTCCCCAAATTCCTGCATACAACTCTTCGATCTTCACCACCGTTCCCATTTTCCGACACAATAACTTCAAAAGACAAGCTTCATTCGATTTCAGATAACGTTCTTTCCCCTTTACAACCAAGATTCCGGCATTCACACGAAAAAATACTTCGGAAGCAATCCGGTAACACTCCTGTTGTTCCCGACTTTTCACAAAACGATAATGTAAGGCCTTTAATCGGTTGGCTAATATCCCGATATCACTGCTTTTTTCCAAATAATCTTCTACACCGACCCCAAAAACATCGGTCAACCTCTCCACTTCATAATCCGAAGTAAACAACACCACAGCCACCTCCCGTTGGACCTGCTTAAATCTACGTACCAATTCCCAACCGTTTTCTTCCTTCAAGCGAACATCCAGCAGAATCATATCATACCGCTGTTCAGCCATTTTCTGCAACGCCATTTCCCCGTCAGTGGCCGTATCTACGACAAACTCCCCGGTTTGCAAGATCTGTCCGACTGCATTCAACCAGTTTTCTTCATCATCCACATATAATAAATGAATCGTTGTCATCTCTGTTTACTTTTCATGATCAAGACAAAACGGCTTCCCCCTCCTTCCCGGGTCCGGTAGACTATTCTTCCTCCATGTGCCGACATTACCATTTTAACAAAGCTCAATCCCAGTCCTGTTCCCTCCGTCCTGCGTTCCACCGAAGGCGAACGATAGCCCGTCTCGAACATATGTTTCTGATCTGCTTTCTCAATCCCATAACCATTATCCTTTACAAAAATCCATAATCTCGTCCCTTTTCGGACACATCCGACCACAATCCCGACCTCTTCTCTGGAATATTTCACCGCATTCTGGAGTAAATTCCCCAACGCACGTCCCAATTGCAAGCGATCTGCACAAATCATCGGATCTCCCTTCAGCCTACATAAAACCGAAAACCGTACTGCCTTCCGATCCGGAATCTCTCCTTCTATACTTCTCCATACTTCCTGTACCAATACCGGTAATTCAAATACCTCATAGTTCAATACCAATCCCCTCTCATTCACCAGTTTTACCGACATCTTTTTTACCAAAATTTCCAAACGTCCGATGGCTTCCTGCGCTACCCGGAAATTTTTTTGCTGTTGCGAAGTCAAACCGCTTATCCCCTCCCGGTCCACCAAACCCAAGTATGTCCCGGCAATTCCAACCGGTGACTTCATATCGTGATTCACAGTCTGAATATTCAATTCCTCATGCTGCCGGATCCGCTTTTCTTTATGTACCAAATAGTGTTGCCAATAAAAGATCAATCCCAACATCCAAGCCGAAGCTACCAAAAACAAAACCATCGGCCACTCATCATAAAGAAATACCCCTACAGGTAAACCGAAACGAGCTCTAATAATATGCTTCTCCAATAATCCCAAGGGCATGGAAAAATCCTCTTTTCCCCGGGGAATTTTATTAAACCCCTGCTTTACAGCATCGATTACCTTTCCCGTACTATCCTGTAATTCCAACATATAACTAACCGCTTCTGTAATAGTCAAGACTTAATCTGACAGTTACGTATAAAAAGAATAAATTTGTAACAGAAAACAGATTGAGTTATGAC
>NZ_LARL01000095.1:0-8796 GCF_000980295.1 Odoribacter sp. N54.MGS-14
CTTTCTCCTCCCTTTCCGCTACGCTCCAAGGACGGAGGAAGAGGGGGATGGTGTTGCACTTCTATCTTGACGGTAGCCGATTTATTTTGCTATTCAGAATATATTTTATCACTTTTAGTGTGAATTTACTAACATTAATTTCAATTACTATGAATCAGAAAGCAAAAGGAATTATCGGTATTTTAACCGGAGGAGGAGATGTACCAGGATTGAATCCCGCCATCAGAGCAGTCACCATACGTGCCTTACGAGAAGGGTATAAAGTGATCGGAATCCGGCGGGGCTGGAAGGGTTTGGTCGATGTCATCCGGGACAAAAAAGTAGATAATTCATGTAATTATTTCGAGTTGACCGAAGAAATCGTAAATAAAGCAGGACGAACAGGAGGTACTTTTTTACATTCATCCCGGACACGTGCTTCGCATGTCCCCCAATCAGCCGTTCCCGAACATCTGAAGGACAAATACAATGCAGAAATAAACGATTTAACCCCTGAAGTCCTGAAGAATCTGGAATTTATCGGCATCGACTACCTCATCCCAATCGGAGGAGACGACACCTTAAGCTATGCCGTACGCCTGAGTCAGGAAGGAGTAAAAGTAGTAGCGATCCCGAAAACGATGGATAACGATGTACCGGGTACGGACTATTGTATCGGTTTCAGTACCTGTATCACCCGGACGATCGAGCTGACCCATGACTTGCGAACTTGCGCCGGTTCACACGAACGGCTGCTGGTACTGGAAGTCTTCGGACGCTATGCCGGTTTCTCAGCCATGTTACCGACACTGGCAGGAGCAGCAAACCGCTGTGTGATTCCCGAATACCAATTCGATATCGAACGGTTAGCGGAATTATTATGCCAGGACCGGTATACCAATCCGAGCAAGTATTCAGTGGTACTGGTATCCGAGGGAGCTAGTTACAGCGGCGGCCAGATGATGTTCCAAAGTGATGAAGCGGACATGTTCGGTCATAAGAAATTAGGAGGAATTGGAGATTATGTTTCCAACGAGCTTAAAAATCTTTCTCCTAAGTTCAATAAAGGGGAAACCATCAATGTCATCAATCAAAAACTTGGTTATCTGGTACGTTGTGGAAATCCGGATGCGATGGACTCTATCGTGCCTATGGCTTATGGTAATCTTGCACTCGATTTAATCTCTAAAGGAATGCACGGGCGTTTAGTCATTTTAAGAAACGGACGTTATGATAATGCACCTATAGATATTGTCACCAGTAGTAAAAAATTGGTCGATATCAATAAATTCTATAATACCGATCGTCTGCGTCCTCAATACAATAGCTTCGAATTTATGCCGCAAATGATTCTTTAAAAGCTAAAGGCTAGAGGCTAAAGGCTAAGAACGATTAAACGCTTATAGCTTTTAGCCTTTCGCTTATAGCTTTAAATTACTTAGTTTTTTTAGGGGTCGGTGCCTTTTGTTTCATAGCGGCAGAATCGGGAGCGATGCTATCCACTGCAATAACGACAGTCTCTGACTCGATAACGGTTACTGAATCAGCGGGTTGCTCTGTTGCCTGAACTTTCGCCTGTTCCTTTTTCTTCTGAGAATTTCCGCAAGCGGCCATAAACAATACTACTGCAACCATTGTAGTAAAGACCCAAGCTGTAGAACCTTTTGTTTTCATTTCCTGTTTTTATTTAGTATTACAGAAAGATTTTACGCAATCCTGAACAAAAAGTTTTATTACAGGTCGCCGGACATACGGTTCCGGATGATTTTTTCGAAAAAATAAGGGTAAATCCGATATCCGAAAGGCTCACACCCTTCGAACAAAAGTATTCTCCGAAGACCAGAAAATAAATAAATCTCATGTACTGATTTTAAATTACACAAAAATTTGTCACGACTAATTGTATTTCTCTTTGCAAATTGTGTACCTAAAACAACTATCTTTGTCCTATAAGATTATCGGATAGCACACAGAACTAATTTATTTACAATCGATTGAATATCTACAACACTATAAAAATAAGTTTATGAACATACATCTTATTGCTATCGGGGGAAGCGCAATGCATAACCTGGCGTTAGAACTTCATAAAAAAGGATATCAGGTGACCGGTTCGGATGACGAGATTTTCGAACCCTCGAAATCCAGATTAGAAGCAGCAGGCCTGTTACCGGAAAAGTGGGGTTGGTACCCGGAACGCATCACCTCCCGTTTAGATGCCGTCATTTTGGGTATGCATGCCCGGGAAGATAATCCGGAACTACAAAAAGCACAGGAACTTGGAATTCCGATTTACAGCTATCCGGAGTATCTGTACGAGCAAACCAAAAACAAATTACGGGTCATCGTCGGCGGAAGTCATGGAAAAACGACCACAACTTCGATGATCATGCATGTTTTGAAAACATGCGGAATAGAATTCGATTATATGGCCGGAGCTTTATTGGAAGGCTTCGATACCATGGTTCACCTGAGCGACCGAAGTAAAATCGCTGTTTTCGAAGGAGACGAATATCTTTCTTCTCCCATCGACAGACGCCCCAAATTCCACCATTATCACCCCGATATCGCTATCCTCACCGGCATAGCCTGGGATCATATGAACGTTTTCCCTACTTTTGAAAACTATGTAGAACAATTCGCTCTTTTCACCCGACAGATCACTCCGAACGGTAAACTCATCTATTACGAAAATGATGAAAATTTACGACAGATCGCCTCTCGGGTACCTGCTTCTGTACAAGCGATCCCATATACAAGTTTTCCTCATTATACCGAAGAAGGAACCACTTATTTAGCAGGTAGCTTACCGACCCCTATTCAGGTATTCGGAGAACATAATCTGCAAAACATTTCAGCCGCCTATCTGGCTTGTAAAGAATTGGGCATCGACGAAACCGCTTTTTTAAAAGCCATCGCTACTTATAAGGGAGCAGCCAAACGCCTGCAAAAAATAGCCGAACAAAACGATACAGTCGTATTCCTCGATTTCGCCCATTCGCCATCAAAATTACAAGCGACCATAAAGGCTGTACGGGAACAATATCCCCGACGCAAGTTAATCGCTTGTATGGAATTACACACTTTCAGCAGCCTGAATGCAGCTTTCCTTCCACAATATCGTCATACCATGGACCTGGCAGACGAAGCTATCGTATTTTTTAATCCGGAAGTCGTAAAGCATAAACGCTTACCTGAGATCAGTTCCGAAGATGTCAGAAAAGGTTTCGACGATACGCAATTGAAAGTATTCACGGATAACCGGCAATTACTAGAAGAGCTAACACAAAAGAATTACGAAAATAGTGTATTGCTCATTATGACTTCGGGCAATTTTTCAGGCATCGATATAAAAGAATTAGCCACGCAACTCATTCATAAATAAAATATAGCCGGGAAAAATTCCCGGCTATCTCACCAAGCTTCTCCTCTCTCCGAACAAGAACATATTCGTATATTATCTCAAACAAATTATACGAAACAACTATTATCAATCCATTTTGTGACGTAATTTCAAAATTTAATTATAACTTATAAACGAAGGCTAAGGCAAATGTAAATAATTTTCAAAAGAAACACAAGAAACGGTCTTTACAAGTAAACATTTTTATATTGCGTCAACCATGGATATGTCAATAAATCAAAGGCTTGCTAATTTTCTCTATGAGAAAAAAATTTCACAAGAAGAATTACGAATTAAACTTGGTCTGAAGACACGTCAACAAGTGAGTAACTGGTTAAATTGCCGGGATCACATACCAGACAAGCATCTGATGGGAATTATCCGTCTATTCCCGGAACTAAATGCCAATTGGCTCATCCGTGAAATAGGAAGTCCGCTTATAGACCAAAAATCTCTCCGGCAAATCAATCGGAACGAATTCGGTTTCTGCGAGGAATGTTTGGAAAAAGACAAAGAAATAGAAACCCTGAAAACCCTACTACTCAAGAAAGAAGAAGAAATCGAGAAAAAAGAAAAAGAGATGCGAGAATCTTGCCGGGAATTAGGGAAAATGGAAGAACGTCTATCCCAATTCGAAAAAGTATTAGCACAAAAAGAATGTACCCATTAGAATAAAAATCCATTATTATTTGGAATTTAAAAAAAATCATTTCTATATTTGTTGCATCAAAAGAGAATAGAAGAGATGACAAAACAAAATCACATGACTCAGAATTGGTGGTGGCGCCGGTTGAACTTCGTAATAAACGATGAGGTAATGTGATTCTATTGTATAAAAGAACTGAAGCGCCTGATGTTTATTACGAACATCAGGCGTTTTTCTTTTGCTTAATCATTAAAATCAGATAAACACACTAAAACGCAAACAACATGAAAGGAGACAAGAAAATTACCCTGACAGAAAAAGAATTACCGACCCACTGGTACAACATCGTGGCGGATATGACCAACAAACCGTTACCTCCTCTGAACCCTGTAACCAAACAAGCAGCCAGTAAAGAGGACTTTTTGCCTATTTTTGCCGAAGAGTTAGTCAATCAGGAATTTTCGCAAGAACGTTTTATCGAAATTCCTGAACAGGTACAAGATTTGTACAAAATCTGGCGTCCGACTCCGCTAGTCAGAGCTTATGGACTGGAAAAAGCCCTGGATACCCCGGCCAGGATTTATTTCAAAAACGAAAGTACCAGTATGGCAGGATCACATAAACCCAACACCGCCATCCCACAGGCTTATTATAACTATAAACAAGGCATCAAACGCCTGACCACCGAAACAGGCGGAGGGCAATGGGGATCTGCCCTGAGCTTCGCAGCCCGTTACTTCGGAATAGATTTAAAAGTATTCATGGTGAAGGTCAGCTATAATCAAAAACCTTACCGTAAACTGATGATGAACACCTGGGGAGCCGACGTCATTCCCTCGCCGAGCGAACTGACGGAAGCCGGAAGAAAAATCCTGAGCGAACATCCCAATTCTTCGGGTAGTTTAGGTATCGCAGTATCGGAGGCTGTTGAAATGGCAGCCAAAGATCCTCAAACCAACTATACCATCGGCAGTGTATTGAACCATGTATTGATGCACCAAACCGTCATCGGAGAAGAAGCTATTCTTCAAATGGAAAAGGCAGGAGCGGAACCCGATGTGGTGATCGGTTGTTTTGGCGGTGGCTCGAACTTCGCCGGTATCGGCTTTCCTTATTTACGCAAAAAACTAACCGAAGGGAAACAAATCCGGGTCGTTGCGGTAGAACCTCAATCCTGTCCGAAACTAACCCGGGGAACCTTCCAATATGATTTCGGCGATACCGTAGGGCTGACTCCTCTCATTCCCATGTATACCTTAGGCCATAATTTCGAACCGGCCAATATTCATGCCGGAGGACTTCGCTACCATGGAGCAGGAGCGATCGTCAGCCAATTATTAAAAGACCGGTTGATCGAAGCTGTAGATATGCCTCAGCTAGAAACTTTTGAAGCCGGAGTACTATTCGCCCGTACCGAAGGGATTATCCCTGCACCCGAATCGACCCACGCCATCGCCCAGGCGATCCGGGAAGCCCAAAAGGCCAAAGAAGAAGGAAAAGAAAAGACGATCTTATTCAATCTTTCGGGTCACGGTATGATCGATCTGTATGCCTACGAACAATACTTCGCCGGTAACCTGCAAAATTATACCATCCCCGACAGTGAAATAACCTGCTCACTGAAAGATTTGGAGAAAATTATTTAAAAGCTAAAAGGCTATAAGCTAAAAGCGATAGGCTAAACCCACTCGCTTTTAGCCTTTAGCTTTTTGCTTTTTGCTTATAGCCTTTAGCTTTTTGCTTATAGCTTTCCCGCCTTTCAGTTTTCCTTACAATAGCGCTTGATAACATTATAGGCGCTCACGATACCCAACTCACCGGCTTTACTCAAATCGGCATTTGCCAAAGCTTTTTGGCCGGTATAGATATACAATAGTCCCCGGTTGAAATAGGCTTCGGCAATATCCTTATCGAGTCTCAATACCTGATTAAAAGTTTCGATAGCCCTCTCGATCTCGCCATTTTTGGCATATACATTGGCCATATTGAATAAGGCAAAAACAAAATCAGAGTCTATCCGGAGACATTCATTATACCCTTCTATGACCTGAGAATAATCTATCTTGCGTTGCATTTGCTGTTGTTCACCGACAATACGGGGAGTCTTATCATCCACAGATTCGATATAATCGAACATTAACATTCTGGCATTAGCTAAATTAAACAGTGCCAAAAGATTATCAGGTTCTTTCTCCAATATCGCCGAAAAGTCTTCGATGGCTTTGGCATACTCCTTTTGATTGAGATAAATACTTCCCCGGATCAAATAAGCATCCGCATCCCCTGTCTGCATTATCCGCCCGGTCAGCTCTTCGACATAAGATTCTGCAAAATCGGCCGGATATACCAAATCTTTATTACATAGCGTAATAGCCGGATTATAATTATGTGCCTGATTATAATCCATAATATGCCGGTTATAATATTGTACTTTACCACTTCTCAAGGAATCCAGGCTCAGGTATTGCACATAAAATACATCCTGCAATTCGATGATCACTTTCTTATCCTGCACCCGTCCGTTGATCACATCCCGCACTTCGTCATGCCGGGCATTGATATCGATCAACTTCTGGAAATTGGCCGTAGTATCTACCAAAGCATTCTTATCTCCTTCTTTCATCCGCTTATAGCGATCCATGATCTGCATCGCCAAATAATGATCCTTATCGGCAGCCTCGAAATCCTTTAACTCCTGATTAACGGCCGCCCGTGCCAGATAAGCTTTCACAAAATCCGGATACAAATGAATACTCTCAGTGAAATCATCGTAAGCCCCATACCAATCCCGGATATCCATTTTCAGCAATCCCCGGTTGAAATAAATCAGGATATTATCGGGATTCATTTCCACCACTTTATCCAAATCCCGGATAGCCGCATTTTTCTCGCCAACCTCTGCCCGCAACATAGCCCGGTTGTAATAAGCATAAATATAATTGCTATCGATCCGGATCACTTCACTATAATCGTTCAATACTTCCGGATATTTCTTCATTTCATACCAAACCATCGCCCGGCTCATCAATATACGCTTATTCTCGGGATTAGCTTTTAAAGCCCGGTTAAAATCTTCGATGGCATTGTGATACTCTTTATGCTGAAACCACAAATATCCTCTCAAACCGAAAGCATCGTCCGAAAACATATTCAACCGGATAGCAGAAGTACAATCGGCCATCGCTCCCTCCCAATCGTCCAGTTTTTCCCGGACCACAGCCCGGTTTAAATAAGCGGCTACCAGTTTACTATCGATCATCAACGCTTTCGAGTAGTCTTTTTCAGCAGCCTTAAAATCCCCCATTTCAGCTTCGGTAATCCCCCGGTTGGCATACACATAAGCATCCCTGGGCTCTAAAGCGATCGCCTGAGCATAGTCGGCCATCGCCTCCTCATATTTACGTAAGTTATGCCAAGCCACTCCACGATACATATAAGCATGAAAATAATTGGGATTCAACTCGATAGCCTTCGAATAATCCTGTATCGCCCCTTCATAATCATCCAGATTCAATTTGGCCAGCCCCCGAAAGAAATAAGGCTCCGACAAATAGGGCTTTACCCGAATAATGTTATTAAAGTTATCTATAGCAGAAATATAATCATCGAAATAAATGGCATTTTGTCCCATCCGGAGGATGTTATTGGTATTCCACTGAGCATATCCCCTCCAAGAACACAGGAACAAAAAAGCAAATAAAATAAACGTTCTCCTCATTTTTCTCTAAAGTTTATGCGCTAAAGATAAATAAAAAAGATATCGGATACAAATAAAGCCCAAATGGATCGTTGGTATAACATAACTTCAAAAACAGACGGATCAAAAAAGATGGAGCCCAAGAAGAGCCCCATCTTTATATCATTCCGCTTTCAAAATCCGAATCGATCCGGCAACGTACTATTCACGAGGTGCATAGTCGTTATCATCGTCTTCGTCGATTCCAGGAGTGAATTTCCAGGTATCGACATCTATCGGAGCATTCATTGTCGATCCTCCGGTAGTCACATACCCGTAATCATTAAAGGTAAATCCTACGGCATAGGCACGTCTGTTCATTGCAGCAGGCAACTCGGTCACTTCATCCCAACGGTCAGTGTCGATATTATATTCCCAGCAAGTACCCGGATAACTACCGTTACCTGTAGCCACATATCCTTTCAATACACCTCCATCTCTTGAAGACACAAAAGCAACGGCATATGCGCGGGGAATCTGATTGTAATCATTGTCGAAACCACGTCCGTCCTGATCAACCAAAGGCTCTTTATCATCCCAGGTCGTACCGTCGAAGGTATATACATCCCGGCGGAAATTGGAGCCGGAAGAAGAAGCAGCACCAAGACATACCACAGCTTTGTCTTTGATCACAAAAGCAACGGCACCACAACGGGGATCGCCAGGGAACTCAACATTACTCCAGGCAGCATCTCCTGATTTAGAAGGATCGAAACAATACATATCGTTCACCACCATTCCACCGCTAACCAGTCCGGTCCCGACATAACCTTTACCATTTAAAGAAAAGGCGATACCGTCTCTACGTCCACCATCTACACGATCCTTAGGCTTCGGTAATTTAGTGGCAGGAGCCGAACTCCAACTAACTCCATCGAAAGTATAAAAATCGTCATAATATGTTTCGACACCCAAAAATTCACGGTATCCGGTTCCGACATAAGCCACCTGACGACCTTCTTCACCGACGACGAATGCCACAGCACCGGCACGTCCAACAGCAGGGAAACTGGCGACAGAAACCCACGATTT
>NZ_LARL01000096.1:0-8397 GCF_000980295.1 Odoribacter sp. N54.MGS-14
GCTGCCCAAGTCGATCGAGGAAGCTCCACGAAGCTGCATCTCCGGCGTCTTGTTCGGGTCGGAACCGAATTCCATGTTGTCGAAGATCATCAGGGACGGGTCTAAGTTTTTCAACGATTGGAAAACGTTGGCATTACCTACCCGTTTCAAATCTTCGTTCTTCATGCTGATGGTCGATCCCGTAAAGCTCTCCGCCTTACGCTCGAAGATACCGGTGACCACCACCTCTTCCAGTTCGCTTTGATCTTCCGTCAGCGTTACCTTGAATTCCCGTTGTTTGCCGACTGTCACCTCTTTCGATTTCATACCGATCATAGAAAACACCAGCACCATGTTTGGGGTCTCCGGTAATTTCAGGGAAAACTTTCCTTCTATATTGGTAGAAGTTCCCAGGGTTGTGCCTTTCACCAACACCGTTACCCCCGGCAAAGCCGCTCCCGTCTGATCGACAACCATACCTTCGAGCGTAATCTCATTGACTGTCTGAGGAAGATCTTTTTGTCTGACGATCAGAATATAATCATCCATAAATTTATAGGACATCCCTTGATCCTTCAATACCTGTTTCAACACCTCTTCGAGTTCCACATCGATAAAATCCGCCTTTACTTTTCCATCGAACTTCAATTGGTCATCATTGTATATGACCGTTTGACCGGTCTGCCGGCCGATTTCTTTAAACACCTCCTTTAATCCGGTCTCGCCCAATTGCATCGTAATCCGCTGTTGAGCCAAAGATCTGGCCGAAACAGAGGTCACGATGCACACACACATCAAAAAAATCAATTTCATAATCCGAAGTAATTTTTGCGGCTTGCTTTTTCGCATAACAAACCACCAATTCGCATTTTTTTTCATAGATTTGTGAATTAATGAATAACTAAAATTATTCTTCCTTTTCGGGAGAATCCCGGTGCGTGTTGGAAGCACGCACCGTTTTTTATTTTTTATTGACTATAACCGTACGATTATTTACAGCAAACTGCACATCTGTAAGCTCCTCTATAATATTCAAAACATAATGCAGATCATCATACTTCTTAAATGCCCCGGAAAATTTCAACTGTTTCAATTGTTCGGATGTGAAAAAGAATTCCACATCGTACCAACGGCCCAATTTACGTACTAACTCATCCAAAGGCATTTCGTCAAAATTCAGGATTCCTTCTTTCCAACCGATATATTGAGTGGCATCGACTTGCCGGACGGTTCCCCGATGGGTTTCCGATCGATATACGTATTGTTCGTCGGGCTGCAATACCAATTGTTGCCGGTCGGTCTGTATACCGACCTTTCCATGTACCAAGGTCACAGCAGATTCCGCATCGCCGGGATAAGCCATGACATTGAATCCGGTACCCAATACCTCGATCTTTACTCCCGCAGTTTCTACTATAAACGGATGTGCCGCATCTTCAGCCACTTCAAAATAGGCTTCGCCGCTAACCCGGACAGTGCGGGTATCGCCTGTAAACAGTACAGGATATTTCAGTTCCGATTCGGAATTCAGATTCACGATAGTTCCGTCGCTCAAAGCCAACGTGTATTCTCCCCCCCGGGGAACTACCAACACATTGTACCTTATCTCCTCCTCCAGCTCTCCGGCGTTGTTTTCATATTGCAGTTTTCCTCCGGAAGCCACCACATTCACCTGCCCTTCATTCAATAGCCGATCGTTCTCTCCCAAATCGTATTTCTTTCCATTGCTCAAGACCAATTGTGCTTTTATTTTTCCGTGCACGATCTGTTCCCCCGCAGGTAAGTTTACCGTCTCATCGGGCCTGAAGGTTTGCCGGGCGGCCCATCCCAGCAAGAAAGCGAACGGTAAAAGGACCGCAGCATATTTTATGAGGCGATGCATACGTTTTCGCTTCCGGTTCCTTAAAAACTCACGGAAAGCCTTTTCTGCATCCACAGCATGCAGCTCCGACAAAGTATTTTCAAAATATCCTTGCTGACGAAACTTTTCCCAAAGTAAACGATGTTCCTCACTTTCTTGTAACCATGCCTCGAAACAGCGTTTCCTCTCCTCCGGCAACTCTCCTAATAAAGCTTGTGTCAACAATTCTATAGGTGTATCCATATTCAGCGTATTTATTCACTTATAGTATAGTCACCTAATTCTTTGCTAAGGGGTAAAGAAATATAAAAAAATTTAAGATTTAGAATCAGTCCAACAAACAAAGTGAGGATTTCTCCCGGAAAAGAAAGAAAAGCAACCACAAATCTCCGATTTTTTCTTTGATGATTCTCCGGGCTATCTGTTTCTGTTTTTTAACGGTCTCTTCGGATATACCCATTTGCTCGGCAATCTCCCGTTGTGATAAACCGTCCATATGTTTTACAAAGATCTCTCTGCATTTAGGGGCCAGCCGCGAAACCACCTCATTAACACGGCGTACAACCTCCTGTTCGAAATAGAGCATTTCAAAGTTCGTATCTCCCGGCCGGTCAATGTGGTCTTCTATAAGCCGATGCCTTTTCCGGTTGCGTAATTCATTCAGACAACGGTACTTGACAGCCTGGTACAGATAAGTCACGATATTTTCCGCTTCACGGATTTCCCGGTTGGCTTCCCAGGTGCGGATAAAAACATCCTGCACCAAATCCTCTGCCCATCCTTCCTCCTCTTTCAATATTTTACGGGCATACAATACCAATGAGGGATAATAATCCAGATACAAACGATGAAAATTACTTTCAGTCAGTTGAAAATCGGATATATGCTCAGGACGATTCACCATATATTACCTATCATTCACAACGCAATCATTTACCTTCCTATCTGCTCACGTCACGTGCATTCGCTAGTTTTTGTTACAAAAATAAGATATTTTCCCCAATAATCAACTATCAATGAATCAACATTCGCTTCACAGAAATCAAACAAAATCCGATGCAGTATTCAAATAAATTTGATACCGCATCGGATTATATTACAAAAGCAACCGATCGTTTTGCTCTTACTCCAGTTACTTGTTACCCTGCATTTTCTCCATTTCCTCTTTCGATCCAACGACCAATCCCCGGAGTTCTTTCATACCGGTACCCACCGGAATCAAGTGGCCGCAGATCACGTTTTCTTTCAAGCCTTCCAACGGATCCACCTTACCGTAGATGGCAGCTTCGTTCAACACTTTTGTCGTTTCCTGGAAAGAAGCAGCAGAGATAAAGCTGGAAGTCTGCAAAGCAGCGCGGGTGATTCCCTGTAATACCTGAGCTGAAGTAGCAGGTACAGCATCGCGGGCTTCGACAACTCTCAAATCCCGGCGTTTCAACTGAGAATTGATATCACGGAGTGTACGGGCAGAAATAATCTGGCCGGCTTTCACGCGGTCGGAATCTCCGGGTTCCATCACCACCTTCTTACCGAACATCTCGTCATTTTCCTCCATAAACTCGCTCTTATCCACGATCTGATTCTCCAGGAAGCGGGTATCTCCGGAATCCTGAATCAATACCTTACGCATCATCTGGTGTACAATGATCTCGAAATGTTTATCGTTGATCTTCACACCCTGCATCCGGTATACATCCTGAACTTCATTCACAATATATTCCTGAACGGCAATCGGTCCCTGAATATTCAGAATATCGGTCGGAGTGATCGCTCCGTCGGACAACGGCGTACCGGCACGTACATAGTCGTTTTCCTGTACCAGGATCTGTTTTGACAGAGAAACCAGGTATTTCTTCACCTCGCCGGCTTTAGAAGTCACGATAATTTCGCGGTTACCCCGTTTGATCTTACCGTAAGTCACCTCACCGTCGATTTCAGAAACGACTGCCGGATTCGACGGGTTACGAGCCTCGAACAATTCGGTTACACGAGGAAGACCACCCGTGATATCGCCTGCCTTACCGACAGCTCTCGGGATCTTCACGATCGTACTACCGGCCGTTACTTCGTCTCCTTCTTTCACTACGATATGAGCCCCCACCGGCAAGTTATAACTCTTGACGATATTCCCGTTTTTGTCTTCAATGGTCAAAGCAGGTGCTTTGGTCTTATCACGGAACTCGGTGATCACTTTTTCACGGAAACCGGTCGTTTCATCCGATTCTTCTTTGTAAGTCTCTCCTTCGATCAGATTTTCAGAACCGATCCTACCACTGAATTCAGTAATGATCAACGCATTGAACGGGTCCCATTCGCAAAGCAAATCGTTCTTCTTGATTTCCTGCCCGTCTTTCACAAACAGTTTCGCACCGTAAGGAATATTATGCGTAATCAGGATAATATTGGTATTCTTATCGATAATCCTCAATTCAGTCAAACGGCCGACAACGACATCACATTTCTGACCGTTATCCTGTGTATATTCTACAGAACGCAATTCCTCGAATTCTATGATACCGTCGTATTTCGCTTTCAGAGAGTTCTCGGTCGAGATGTTACCTGCCGTACCACCCACGTGGAATGTACGCAAGGTCAGCTGTGTACCCGGTTCACCGATAGACTGTGCAGCAATGGTACCGACAGCTTCACCCATCTGTACCAGCTTCCCGGTAGCCAGGTTACGTCCGTAGCATTTCGAACATACCCCTTTCTTCGCTTCGCAAGTCAGTACAGAACGTACTTCTACACGTTCGATCGGTGATTTCTCGATGGCTTCGGCAATTTCTTCAGTGATTTCATCTCCTGATTTCACCAATAACTCACCGGTATGAGGATGGTAAATATCGTGTACAGACACACGTCCCAGGATTCTTTCATACAGTGAAGCAACTACTTCCTCGTTATTTTTGATAGCAGCGATAGTTACCCCTCTCAACGTACCACAATCCTCTTCTGTGATTGTAATATCGTTAGCCACATCCACCAAACGACGGGTCAGGTAACCGGCATCTGCCGTTTTCAGAGCCGTATCGGCCAAACCTTTACGGGCACCGTGAGTAGAGATAAAGTACTCCAACACGGACAATCCCTCTTTGAAATTCGCCAAAATCGGGTTTTCGATAATCTGACCACCGGTAGCACCCGATTTCTGCGGTTTTGCCATCAATCCACGCATACCGCCCAACTGACGGATCTGTTCACGGGACCCACGGGCTCCGGAGTCAAGCATCATATAAATAGAGTTGAATCCCTGATCGTCTTCGGCCAATTGTTTCATCAACGTATTGGTCAGCTTGGCGTTCACATGCGTCCAGATATCGATGATCTGATTGTAACGTTCGTTGTTCGTGATGAAACCCATGTTATAGTTGTTCATGACCTCTTCTACCTGGTCATATCCTTCCTGTAACAGGGCGTCCTTTTCTTCCGGTACGATAACGTCGGCCAGATTGAACGACAATCCGCCCTCGAATGCCATACGGTATCCCAGGTCCTTGATATCATCCAGGAATTTGGCAGTCACATCAACCCCGCAACGTTTGAACACATCACTAATGATGTCACGCAATGATTTCTTTGTAATCAGCGTATTGATGTACGGGAAATTCTTCGGTGTAAACTGGTTCAGAATAACACGTCCCACAGTCGTTTCGATCATATGGACATATTCATTTCCTGCATGATCGACATCCTTGATCTTCACCTGTATCTGAGCATGCAAATCTACCGCCTTTTCATTCAGTGCGATAATCACCTCCTCGGGTGAATAGAATTTCAATCCTTCTCCTTTAGCTCCCTTACGCGGTTTGGTGATATAATACAAGCCGAGCACCATATCCTGCGAAGGCACTGTAATCGGCGCTCCATTAGCAGGGTTCAGAATGTTATGTGCACAAAGCATCAGGATCTGAGCTTCCAGAACAGCTTCATTACCCAGCGGCAAGTGAACGGCCATCTGGTCACCGTCGAAGTCGGCATTGAATCCGGTACAAGCCAGCGGGTGCAAACGGATAGCCTTTCCTTCGATCAATTTCGGCTGAAAGGCCTGAATACCCAAACGGTGAAGGGTCGGAGCACGGTTCAACAATACCGGATGACCTTTCAATACGTTTTCCAGAATATCCCAAACCACCGGATCACGACGGTCTACGATTTTCTTGGCACTCTTCACGGTCTTCACGATACCCCGTTCGATCAGCTTCCGGATGATAAACGGCATATATAATTCGGCTGCCATATCTTTCGGCAAACCACATTCGTGCATTTTCAGGTCCGGACCCACCACAATAACCGAACGGGCCGAATAGTCGACACGTTTACCGAGCAAGTTCTGACGGAAACGTCCTTGTTTACCTTTCAAACTGTCGGAGAGTGATTTCAACGGGCGGTTATTCTCGATCTTAACGGCATTGGATTTACGTGAATTGTCGAACAATGAATCGACAGCTTCCTGCAACATTCGTTTTTCATTACGCAGGATCACATCCGGCGCCTTAATTTCGATCAACCGTTTCAGACGGTTATTCCGGATAATGACCCGACGGTACAAATCGTTCAGGTCGGAAGTAGCGAAACGTCCTCCGTCCAACGGTACCAACGGACGCAATTCCGGTGGAATTACAGCCAGCACCTTCACGATCATCCATTCGGGTTTATTCACCTCTTTGCTTTCACGGAAAGCTTCTACCACTTGCAGACGTTTCAGCGCTTCGTTTTTACGTTGCTGAGAAGTCTCGGTATTGGCTTTATGACGTAATTCGTAAGACAGATCGTCCAAATTCAGACGTTCCAACAACATCTGAATCGCTTCGGCACCCATCTTAGCGATAAATTTATTCGGATCGTCATCGTCCAGATGCTGATTGTCGGCAGGCAGAGCATCTGCGATGTCCAGGTATTCCTCTTCCGTGAGCATATCCAGCTCAGCGATTCCTTTTTCAGACATAATACCCGGTTGTACCACGATATAACGTTCGTAGTAAATGACAGCATCCAATTTCTTGGAAGGTAATCCTAACAGATATCCGATCTTGTTGGGGAGGGATTTGAAATACCAGATATGAGCCACCGGAACGACCAGCTGGATATGCCCCATCCGTTCACGGCGTACTTTTTTCTCCGTCACTTCCACACCACAACGGTCACAAACGATACCTTTATAACGGATGCGTTTGTATTTACCGCAATGGCACTCGTAATCCTTTACCGGACCGAAAATCCGCTCACAGAACAGACCGTCGCGTTCAGGCTTATAAGTACGGTAGTTGATGGTCTCGGGCTTCAACACCTGTCCGCTGGAGTGTTCCAGAATTTCCTCAGGAGAGGCCAGTCCGATAGCAATTTTTGTAAAGCTCTTGGGCTTGTTGGTATTATTATCTTTTCTAAAAGCCATAATTTTTGAAGTTAAAGGCTAAAAGCTAAAGGCTAAAGGCTTATTACCTATAGCTTTTAGCTTATAGCTTTTTACATTATATCAAGTTCACGCTTAATCCCAGTCCTCTCAGCTCATGCAACAATACGTTGAATGATTCGGGCAGACCCGGGGTAGGCATAGGCTCTCCTTTTACGATATGCTCGTAAGTTTTGGTACGGCCCATTACATCGTCAGACTTCACGGTCAGGATTTCCTGCAGGATATGAGCAGCTCCGAAAGCTTCCAGAGCCCAAACCTCCATCTCACCGAAACGCTGACCACCGAATTGAGCTTTACCACCCAAAGGCTGTTGCGTAATCAACGAGTACGGTCCGATCGAACGGGCATGCATTTTATCATCTACCATGTGACCCAGTTTCAGGAAGTAGGTCACTCCTACTGTCGCCGGCTGGTCGAAACGTTCACCGGTACCACCGTCATACAGGTAGGTTGTACCGTAACGAGGCACACCGGCTTTATCGGTATAGGCGTTGATATCGTCCAGGCTTGCACCGTCGAAAATCGGAGTAGCGAATTTCAATCCCAATTCTTTACCGGCCCAGCCCAATACAGCTTCGAAAATCTGTCCCAGGTTCATACGGGAAGGTACACCCAACGGATTCAAACAAATATCCACCGGAGTACCGTCGGCCAGGAACGGCATATCTTCAACCCTTACAACGCGGGATACGATACCTTTATTACCGTGACGTCCTGCCATCTTATCACCGATCTGCAATTTACGTTTTTTCGCTACGTAAACTTTAGCCATTTTGATGATGCCGGAAGGAAGTTCGTCTCCGACAGTAGCATTATATTTTTTACGCTTCATCTGTCCTTCGATCTCCTTGTATTTGATCACAAAGTTGTGCAGCAAATCACGGATCATATCGTTCTTCTGTTTATCTGTCGTCCACTTGTTCGGATTGATTTCCAGATAATTCAGATTTTGCAAAGTTTTCAGCGTAAACTTCACGCCTTTCGGAATAACATCTTCATTCAGGTAATTCTTCACTCCCTGAGAAGTCTTCCCATTGGTCAGTTCGAACAATTTGTCGATCAGCAAATCGGTTAAATCACCTACTTTCCGTTCGAATTGTTCGTCGATTTCAGCCAGGATCGTCTTACCTGCAGCTTTCGATTT
>NZ_LARL01000097.1:0-8105 GCF_000980295.1 Odoribacter sp. N54.MGS-14
AACAGTCTCAATTCGATTATGAAGATGCGAGTGCAAAATCCCGCTTCGATGCAATTTGGTCGGCGATGTATCAAGGAATCACACAGGCCAATTATATTCTGGAATCCTTGGAATCTAATAGAAGCTCTATAAAATATTCAGAATTGATCGAAGGGGAAGCTTATGCTTTGAGGGCTTTTATGCATATGGAATTAGCTGCTATGTATGGTCCTGTAATTGAAAAAGAAGGTGACCTCGATCAGGCTTGTATTTCTTATCGTACTCAATTTAATGTCGAGGCTCAAAAATTTGAGTCGATGCGCTCGGTGCTGACAAAAGCGAAAGCCGACTTATTGAAAGCACAGGACTTGTTGAAAGAAGATCCGATCGTCGGGAATAAACGATATGGCGATGGGAATACTTCTATGCTCGATTATCATTCCGTGTTGGAACGTCGGGGTGATCGGATGAATCTGTTTGCAGTAAAAGGACTATTGATGCGGCTAGAGCTGGCCTTATTGAATAAACCGGGAGCTTACGAAATTGCCGATGAACTGATTCAGTTATGTAAACAAAATGAATTATTTGTCTTGACAAACCGGGAAGATGAATTATATGATAAGAATCTGGGAGAAGAGACGATCCTTGGGTTCTATAAGAACGATCTTTGGGAAGTGACCAAAGAAGTCTTTGGTTTTGAAAAAGGGAATCAGACCGATAACTTTTGTATCAATACCAATCAATATAGCATATACTTAAACGATCTTTATGGACGTGCTCCGGATGGGTCCGGTACGGACAATCGCTTGCGTTTCTGGTTTGGGAAACCGTCGAACGGTGGAAGTTATTATATTTTCAGTAAACTTGAGGAAACTTCCTACCCCGGAACTATACGTTTGCCCTATTATCCGGAGATTCCGATTTTACGTTTGGCCGAAGTATATTATGTCGCTTGCGAGACAATGATCGGTAAAGATAATGTCAAGGCACTCGGTTATTTGAACGATGTGCGGGAATCCCGTAATCTGGCCCGTTTAAACGGTTCCTATGGAAATGATGAAATCATGGAATTTCTGATGCGTGAAATGCGGAAAGATTTTATCGGTGAAGGACGGATGTTTATGATTTATAAACGGTTGTATAAAGAGTTTTATGTAAAACAAGGAGTTATTATCGCTCCGACAAAGGATAAATATATTTTCCCGATTCCGGACGATGAATACGAATTTTCACCTAATGAGAGCCCGAAAGAAGAGAAATAATGCTAAATGACAAATCTATGAAGAAGATAATATTATATATGACTTTGTGCCTGATAGGAATGGTACAAGTGGCTTGTGATCAGGATATCGACGGATTCGATAATTCGACGAATTATATATACTTCGATCTACCCTTCCAATTGGATCAATATGGAAGAAAAACAACTGAAAGAGTAGATAGCCTGGTATATTCTTTTGCGATGGATGATCCTTCGGTGACCAGTTATACTTTTAAAATTCCGGTGAATTCGGTTGGGTTGAAGACAGAAACAGACCGGCATTATAAGGTTGTTGTAAATGAAAAGAAAACTACTGCAACCGGGACCGACTGGGATATGTCGGTTATAGAAAAAGCGGTCATCCAATCCGGTACTTTACGGGATACCCTTGAAGTAAAAGTCAACCGGACCCCCATCCTGAAAAAAGAATCGCGGACAATTACCCTTTATATTGAAAATAATGAAAATTTCCAGGTAGGAGCTTCCGAATTGTTAGCAGCTAAACTGGTCTTTTCAGATATCTTACAAGCTCCATCCTGGTGGCCGAGTTGGGAAAGATATTTCGGTGTATTCGTTCGGGAGAAATATGCAAAATGGCAGGAGATTTATTTTTATGGAGCTGACCCGAATGTCGAAAAATGGGGACCGAATACTGGTAAATTGTTATATTGGGACCAAATGCCCTATTATGCCGGTTATCCCAGTTGGTATCCTTCTACCTTTATGTTTATCGGTAAGTTGAAGCAGTATTTTATAGATCACGAAGTTTATCCGGATGGAGATACCTCGAAACCTAGAATTATGCTTCCTTAATATTTAAAAATTGTTTGCTATGAAAAATAGATGTCAAGTTTTTGAAAAGAGTATTGGATTATATATCATTGTTCTGATTATGCTATTTTATAGTTGTTCAGAAGACAAAGGAAACTATGATTATAAAGCAGTGAATGAGGTGATAGTAACGGGTGTCACAAAAGATACTTCGGTGATGAGAGGAGAGGTGTTGAACATACATCCGGTGATCGGCCGTTCATTGCAGGCTTCGGAGGAGGGATTGGAATATAGTTGGAGTCTGGCAGGGAAAGAGATCGGAACGAACCGTGATTTGGCTTATTTTGTTCCCGAAACATTGAATGTTGGAAAATACGACTGCCGTTATGTCGTTACAGACACAAAAAACGGTATGAAGTATTTTGTGGATTTTAATGTGAATGTGGTTTCGAATTTTTCCTGGGGATATTATTTCTTGTGTGAAGAACCCGACCAGTCCGCCGTATTGTCATATTTCTCATCGAAAGAAGGGACTACCGAGTGTTTGCATGCTACTAAAATCGGAGACTATGCATTGGGGAAACAACCGAAAGCGATAATCGATTATTTTGGAAATATTTCTTCTTTAAATGATTATTTTTATTCATTTAATATTATTACCAGCCAAGGAGATAACCCGGTAATTATGACGAATAACGGAGCATTTATGCCGAGTGGATTGATTAACGACCATAGTTTTATCTATGAGGGAGATACATTCAATCCGACAGATGCCGTTTACATGTTGACGGATGCCGTTTATTATGTTTCTAATGGTAAAATTTATTCTTATAATAGTGGTTTATTATATCGGGCAGCTAAGCACGATAAAGAATATTACTGGAGCAATCCGGCTTCTGCCTATACTTATGTATATGTTTTCGATGAATTGAGTAAGAAATTTTATATTTTGAAAAACCAGATCGACGATCCAGCCCTGGGATTAGTGAGCGATCCGTATGCTTTGGATAGAGTTGTGGAAATAAAAAATCAACCCTCTTATGAAGGACAGACCATTATTTACAAATATGTTTCCAGAGCTCATGTCATGTCGATGGCAACAGCACAAACAGGAAAAATCAATCTGATCTCTTTTGAGTACATCGATTTCAAAAAAGCGACGGAAGAAGAACCTGCAGTGAATGAAGACGGACATTTGTTGGAAATGGAAACTCTTCCTTTGGCTGGTGCCGATGCCGATACCAAGGGCGTATTGGTCGCTGAAAACGACTGGTATTTTGTGGTAGGCAATAAGGTCTATACGACTCCGGTATTAAAACCCACGCTTGCCGATTTCGTGACATTGCCGGACGATATCGGTAAACCCGTAGCAGTTGCAGTTTCGGCAAAAGAAACTCAGTTGATCATTGCTACTTATGATGCCGGTAGTCCGAAAGAATACAAGGGTTCTTTTGCGATTGTGGATCTGATGAGCAAGGAGGTGACCGTCCACCGGAATGTGATGGGAAAATGTGTCGTGGCTAAAGGATACGATTCTAATCCCTGGTGGTAAATCGGTAACATACGGCAATCCCGGTTCCGGGATTGCCGTATGTTACCGATTCAGTGATCTTTTATATCAGGGAACCTTCCGGAATAAATACTTTGTTAATATCCTTAAAAAAATTATATTTGCACGTAAATCAATATTCCGGCAAAGATAATATGTTAGGATATGTAAGTGAATGTGAGTTTAAGTTACAGTTTGAAGATTCGTTTAAGCGATTCTTCAAGCCATTGTGTTTTCATGCGATGAGCTTTGTGAAGGATGCGGATATTGCCAAAGATATTGTACATGATGTTTTTCTGACAACATGGACGCAACGTGAGAAAATAGATTTTACTCAACCGATGTTGCCTTACTATTTGAGTCTTACCCGTAACCGTTCACTGAACTACCTGGATCATTTGAAAGTAAGGGCCCGGCACGAAGAGAATGAATCGTATAAAAATCTGCTCTATGCCGAGACCGATTATTCCGAACATGAAGAATTGATCCGGCAAATTATGAACCGGATCAATCAGCTTCCAGATCGTTGTGGAGAAGTTATGCGGCTATGTTTTATCGAATGTAAAAAATATAAAGAAATCGCTGAAATACTGGGTGTTTCCGTGAATACTGTCAAAACTCATATTTCGTTGGGACTCAAAATTCTTAGAAAAGAGTTTCCCGCTTCTCTGTTATTTGCATTCTTTTCGCTCAGGCGCCTGAGATAAAAAGGACCAGATCCTGCTCCAACATTTTCTGGTCCTGAGGGTTATAACATAAGTTATCATGAAACCCATTACAAAAGTAAAAAGAAAAATAGAACGAAACAAAGGGACGGGGGTAATGTTTCATTTTCCTTTTCTACGTTCTCGTCGGTGAGTATCTCTTTTATTCGTTATTACTGTTTTCGTTAGGTAATGGTGTCTGGACTGATTTTAGTTTAGAGGAGAGTTATTTTTTATTTTTTTCTTTATATTTGCCACACAACCGGAGGAGAACTATGCGTGATAATGAACGATTTATAGTAGACCTGAACAAAAAAAGAGAAACTGCCTGGCAGCAATTGTACGAGGAGTTTTATCCGGCATTATGTACCTATGTGGCCAAACTGACCCATGAAAATGTCGGAGTGGAGGATATTGTTCAGGAGTGTATGATCGGGTTATGGGATTCTTCCTTGCAATTTCCGAATGTCAGATCTTTGGCAGGTTGGCTCTACAAAGCAGTATATAACAGGGCTTTGAATATGATTCGTGATCGGGACAATGCCCGTCGGTTATTGGGAAATTATACTTCCGGGATTTCACTGAATTGCGGACTAGTCTTGATTTGAGAAATAGCATTCTTCCTGGAAATAATCCAGATAGTCCGGTTTCCTATTGCTGCAAATTTCCGCTTATTTTTTCTTTACCGGTTAGCTCTGCCGTAGATGAAGGTTCATAATAGATGATAAAAATTTGGCAGCTACTGTTTTAATCTTTAATTTTGTTTGGCCATGAGCGGGTTATAGATCTGTGCCGCTGTATGAATTCTTTTATTAGAATCGTTTTTGCTTTATGTCTAAATATTTTAGAATCAAAGGAATAGAAGAAGATGAAATTTTCCGTAATTTGTTTATAGATTACTACCCATCTCTGATTTCTTTTGCTTTATATTATGTGGGAGACAAAACTATAGCTGAAGATCTGGTACAGGAAGTATTTGTGAAGCTTTGGGAAACCCGGGAACGTTGGAGTGTTGTCGGTGATTTTTCTGCTTATGTCTACCAGATGGTCCGTTTTAAGTGTTTTAATTATTTACGGGCTGAAAAAATAAGAAATGAAGCAACGCGTTCTTTTACAGAAGAGATAAATATTACTGAAATCAATAATTATATAGCAGAAGAGACTTTCCGTTTGGTAATGAATTCAATGGAGGATTTGCCTCCTGCTTGCCGGACAGTGTTTTCTTTAACATTAGAAGGTTATAGTGCTAAAGAAATTGCAGAAAAATTAGATATTGCAGTAGAGACCGTAAAAAAGCAAAAGCAGATAGCCAGGAAAATTTTGAAGGAAAAATTTGGAAAATTATTTCTTTTTCTTCCTGCTGTCCTGTTTTCTTAATTCGTTTGTTTTCTGCTATTTACTTTTATCTATCCAGCGGTAAGAGTATTTATTTTCACTTTTAACAATTTTCTTTTACCTCCTTTTTGTTTTTGAAGTGTCGTATAAGTGTAATGAATAAATAAAGCTTCTATGGCAGAGTTTGAAAATTATAAGGAAGTTGCTTTTTTATTGTCGAAAGCTGTCCAGGGGCAGTTGACCGAAAAGGAGGAGGAAACACTTGGAAGGTGGCGACAGGAATTTCCGGAGAATGAACTACTGTATCGTCAGGTTCTGACTTCGGAGTTTATCATTTCGAAAAGTAAACAATGGGAACAGGTGGATTTGGTGATGGCCTACCTAAAGATACGGCAAAAATGTGAACATCGTTCGAGGAGAGTCCGATTGTTTCAAGTGACTGCTGTAGCTGTTTCGGTATTGTTGCTATTGGTAAGCGGGCTTTTTTATTTTGTACTGCAGGATAAAGATGATCGGTATCCGGTCGGGCTGATGACTGAAAATATTTTACCTGGAAATGCGAAAGCGGAACTGATACTTGCTGATGGAGAGCGGATTTTGTTAGGTGGCCCGGACATGGATTCGATATTGGTACAACCTGGAGCTGAAATACACACTGCTAAAGAACGTTTGAGCTATATTGGCCGGCAACAGACCGGGAAAATTCAATATAATATTTTACAAATTCCGAGAGGCGGAGAGTATTCGGTAACTTTACAGGATGGTACGGTTGTGAATCTGAATTCGGCTTCCGAATTGCGATATCCAGTGCAATTTGCAGGTACTGAACGGAAAGTATTTTTGACAGGAGAAGCTTATTTTCAGGTAGCAAAAGATAAAGAACATCCTTTTATTGTGGTCACCGGCGAGGCGGAGATAGAAGCATTGGGTACTAGTTTTAATGTTTATTCTTATAAAGAGGAGAATCGGATCGAGACGACTCTTGTCGAAGGTGCTGTCCGCTTTGCTGTAGCCGATCAAACGGTTATTTTGATGCCGGGTGAACAGGGAATGGTTGGAACCGATGGTAATTTGGAAAAAAAGAAAGTAGATGTTTTCCCTTACATTGCTTGGAAAGAGGGAAAGTTCGTATTTCGGAAACGCTCTCTGGAAGAGGTTATGCATATTATTTCACGTTGGTATAATGTAGAGGCGGTATTTCAAAATGAATCCTTGAAAAAAGTGTCGTTTTCCGGGAATCTGAAACGGTATGATGACTTTGAACATATTGTCAGTATGCTGGAAATGACAGGAGGAATCCGATTCAAGGTGGAAGGGAGAAAGATCTTTATAACCGAAAAATAAACAGGACAGAGTATGTGGGTACTCTGCCCTTTCAAAACGGCAAACAAGCCGTTTAATGTTTAACTTAATTGTACAAATTTATGAAAAAAAATGGAACATGTGATCTTCTTATACCAAGAAGATTGCTGGAAAAGTGTAGAAAAATTGTGTTTTTTACACTTTTCCTGACTTTCCCGATGTTGGCGAGTGCATATGCTCAATTGAGGAAAGTTTCTTTTGAGGTGCAGAATGTTAATCTGGCAGAGATTATTGCAACTCTGGAAAATTTATCGAATTACACTTTTTTGTATCAGGATGAACAGGTAGAGCAGGTAAAAAATCTCACTTTTCATTTTGTGGATGAGGATTTGCGTGTGGTGCTTGAAAAATGCCTTGAAGGCACAAATTTGACTTATCAGATTAAAGATGAGACTATTATTTTGAGAGTCAGAGAGCCAAAACCTGAAACTGTACAGCCCAGTGTGCAAGAACGAAAGTTGACTGGCAAGGTGACGGACGAGAGCGGTACATCATTGCCGGGAGTGACCGTTATGATTGAAGGTACGACGGTCGGTACTGTTACAGATGTGAATGGGAATTATGTCTTGAATTGCCCGGAACAGGAGGGATTAACTTTGGTATTCTCTTTTGTTGGTATGGAAACACAACAAGTTACTGTGGGCGAACGCAATGAAATAAATGTAACGATGAAGGCGGAGATTGCAGAGATAGATGAGGTGATAGTTAATGGGTATTTTACTCGTAAGACAGAGGGATTTGCCGGAGCAGTTACGACAATTAAGAAAGAAGATTTGCAGAAGGTACATACAGCAAATATCTTTACGACATTGAGTGCATTAGATGCAGGTTTTAAAATTACTGAGAATAATGTGATGGGGTCCAACCCCAATACATTGCCTGAATTTACAATTCGTGGTAAAGGATCTTTTCAAGAAGGTTCCTCGGCACCATTGTTTATTTTGGATGGTTTTGAGACAACTATTCAAAAAGTATATGACATGGATGTCAATAGAATTGAAAGTATTACTATTTTAAAAGATGCTTCTGCTACGATTCTCTATGGTTCCCGAGCTGCCAATGGGGTGGTTGTCATTGAGACCGTGAAACCCAGACCGGGACAATTACGTGTGACATATGATTTTAAACCGGCTGTAGATATTGC
>NZ_LARL01000098.1:0-7900 GCF_000980295.1 Odoribacter sp. N54.MGS-14
TTACCGGATCCTGCGGATTACCGATCAGGGGTGTTGCTTTATCGAACGAGCGCAGGATCTCCATTTCATTGGCTTCCAATCCGAAATCGAAAACTTCGAAATTTTCCTTCAAACGGTCGGGATGCATCGTTTTCGGAATGACGACCACTCCCGACTGGATTTGAAATCGCAATACCACCTGACGTACCGTTTTATGGTACCTGTCGGCGATATACATCAAAACCGGGTCATCGTAAAGTGCATCGATTTTTCCTTGTCCGAACGGAGCATAACCCTCGTGCTGTATACGATATTTCTTCATCCAGCGGTAAATCTCTGTCTGCTGTGAAATAAGGTTGGTCTCGATCTGATTCACGGCAGGCACGACCTTATTATACAGTATCAGGTCGATCAGTCGGTCGGAGGTATAATTCGATACGCCGATAGCACGGATTCTACCCGCTGCATACAGCTCTTCCAGTTCTCGCCAGGCGGCATAAGTATTGCCGAACGGCCAGTGCAACAACACAAGATCCAGGTAGTCGGTCTGCAACTTCCGCATCGATTCTTCTACTGAAGCCCGGGTATGTTCATAATTCTTAAACCACACCTTTGTCGTGATAAACAACTCCTCCCGTGCCACATCACTCCCGGCAACCGCCCGGCCGATATACTCCTCGTTTCCATATCCCTGGGCCGTATCGATCGACCGATAACCGATCCGGATAGCCTCCGATACGCTCCGTTCACATGTGTCGGGATCGGTCAAAAGAAAAGTTCCTAATCCCAATACCGGCATTTCAATGCCATTGTTCAGTTTTACAGTTTCCATATCATTGCTTTTATTCTAAGGCAAAATTACCTGCATTCCCTGCCCCGGATGTCCGGAAAATCCTGTTTTCCGAACCAATTTTACAGATTGTCCCATAAATTTCGTATATTTGTATCATACAGGATGCGGTTCGGCCATGCCAAATTTGAAAACAAAGTTTTTATTTGTTATTGCACTCACCTTCCGGTATATTTATAATCGGTCGGCCATATAGACTATAGACGTGATGAGCCATATGTTGAAAGTGAAAAACGTAAACGATTACAGTGCCTACCTCGGACATTCCGCCCAACACCGATGGGTAAGCGTCATCGATTATGCAGAGGTAACACCTATCCGTCATTCTCTCTGTAATTACAGCGTTTACGGATTATTTCTGCGGGACGATATCCTGATCGATCTGACCTACGGTCTGGGAAAATACGACTACAACAAGGGAACGCTCATTTGTGTGGCTCCCGGACAGATAGGCGGGAAAGAGGATGACGGAGAGCGGGTAGAGATAGAAGGATGGGCACTCCTGTTTCATCCCGATATACTCCGGGGTTCTCCGCTCGAAAATAAAATCAAAGAGTATTCTTTTTTTTCCTACCAGACAAACGAGGCCCTGCACATGACCGGAGAGGAAAGGGAAATTTTTATCTCCATGCTGCAACAACTCCGTCACGAACTCGGACACCGACCGGATAAACAGCAAGATTCGATCATTCTTTCTTATATCGAACTAATCCTAAACTATGCCAAACGTTTCTATGACCGGCAATTCATGACCCGTCGCCAGGATAACAACGATATACTGGCCCGTTTCGAGAAATTGCTGGATGATTATTACAACAACGGGAAACAATTGTCCAACGGTATTCCGAGCGTATTGTATTGTGCCGAACAACTTTGCATGTCATCGAACTACTTCGGCGATCTGGTGAAGCGAACGACGGGAGAAACAGCAGGTAACCACATCCGCCGGTTTATCGTCGAAAAAACCAAAGACAAACTGATCGGCGGTAATTCTATTTCTCAGATCGCTTACGACCTCGGCTTCGAATATCCACAACATTTAAGCCGGTTATTCAAAAAACAAGAGGGATGTACCCCCACGGAGTACACCGAACGGCTACAAAAGAACAGCACAACCTCCGGTTCCGACCGGCCTCACCGGCAATCGTAAAAAAGCACCCTTTACTATATAAAAGTAAATAATCATTTCAATTAAAAAAAATACAATTTCGACACTTTCCTTTGCAAACGTCTGCACAATTATATGTCCTTTGATCTATTTTTTTATTTGCCGCAAAAGGTTATCTTTGTCCGGTTTATGCGCTAAACGAGTGGTGATTAGCAATATATTAATCTATAAAAGCGATAAAAATGGTATATTCACAGGAAGTACAACACATGTGTGTTGTCAAAAAAGGTCCGAACCATGGACCGGCCCCAATTCCTGAAGAAGGCAAATGGGTGAAAGCAAAAGAAATCAAAGACATCTCAGGTTTAACCCACGGTATCGGTTGGTGTGCTCCTCAGCAGGGGACTTGTAAACTGACCCTGAATATCAAAGAAGGGGTAATCGAAGAAGCCTTGGTGGAAACTATCGGTTGTTCAGGAATGACCCATTCAGCAGCTATGGCTGCAGAAATCCTGCCGGGCAAAACGATTCTCGAAGCATTGAATACCGACCTGGTTTGCGATGCGATCAACACAGCTATGCGTGAATTATTCCTGCAAATCGTATATGGACGTTCACAGAGTGCTTTCTCCGAAGGCGGACTGGTGATCGGTGCAGGCCTCGAAGATTTGGGTAAAGGTCTGCGCAGCCAGGTAGGAACCATGTTCTCTACCAAAGCAAAAGGTGTTCGTTACCTGGAACTGGCCGAAGGATATGTAACCCGTTTGGCTCTCGACGAAGACGACGAAGTATGCGGATATGAATTCGTACGCCTCGGCGTTATGATGGACCTGATCAAAAAAGGTACCGACGCTAACGAAGCATTGAAGAAAGCCACTTCAAACTACGGACGTTTCGCCAATGCAGTTAAATATATTGACCCACGTCACGAATAAAACAGGAGGAACACACTATGGCAAAAAGAGAAGTAAAATTTGAAAGTCAGGATCGTCGGATCGCTCAGATCAACAAAGTATTGAACTCCTATGGCATCGCTTCTATCGAAGAAGCCGAAGCAATTTGCGACGCAAAAGGAATCGATCCTTATCTGGAATGTGAACAGACTCAGAATATCTGTTTCGAAAATGCAAAATGGGCCTACGTAGTCGGGGCTGCGATTGCAATCAAGAAAAATTGTACCCATGCGGCCGATGCTGCCGAAGCTATCGGCGAAGGCCTGCAGGCTTTCTGTATCCCCGGATCGGTAGCCGACGACCGCAAAGTAGGTCTGGGCCACGGTAACCTCGCAGCCCGTCTGCTACGCGAAGAAACACAGTGCTTCGCTTTCCTGGCAGGCCACGAATCCTTCGCAGCTGCTGAAGGTGCTATCAAAATCGCTGAAATGGCCAACAAAGTACGGAAAAATCCATTGCGGGTGATCCTGAACGGTCTGGGAAAAGATGCTGCTATGATCATCTCCCGGATCAACGGTTTTACTTACGTACAAACCGAATTTGATTACTATACCGGCGAACTGAAAGTTGTTAAAACCAAAGCTTACTCCGACGGTCCCCGGGCAAAAGTAAACTGCTACGGAGCCGACGATGTACGCGAAGGAGTCGCTATCATGTGGAAAGAAGACGTAGATGTTTCCATCACCGGTAACTCTACTAATCCTACCCGTTTCCAACACCCCGTTGCCGGAACTTACAAAAAAGAACGTGTACTGGCCGGAAAACCCTATTTTTCAGTAGCATCAGGCGGTGGTACGGGCCGTACCCTGCATCCCGACAATATGGCTGCAGGCCCTGCTTCCTACGGTATGACCGATACACTCGGACGGATGCACTCGGACGCACAGTTCGCCGGTTCATCTTCCGTACCTGCCCACGTAGAAATGATGGGATTCCTCGGTATGGGCAACAACCCGATGGTAGGAGCGACTGTAGCTGTTGCCGTTTCTGTTGCACAGGCACTGACCAAATAATCGGATCATCGTCATCCAGATACAAAAATCCTGCAGGTCCACTCCCGCAGGATTTTTTTATAATTGCTTTAGATCACACACGAACAATAATATTAAAAAATGAAGCGTATAGTTTTTTTGGATTACGTGCGTGTATTCGCATGCTTTCTGGTCATAGTCGTTCATGCCAGTGAAAACTTCTATGGCGCCGCCGGTTCCACCGACATGGCAGGCCCACAATCTTTTCTGGCCAATGAGTCCGATCGGCTGTGGGTGTCCGTTTACGATGGTTTCTCACGCATGGCTGTTCCGTTATTCATCATCGTCTCTGCCTTTCTTCTTACACCGATGAAAGAAGGGTTAACCTCCTGGCAATTCTACCGCCAGCGTTCCATCCGTATCCTGCCCCCGTTTCTGCTGTTCATGGTGTTATACAGTACCCTGCCCCTGCTGTGGGGACAAATAGACGCAGAAACATCGGTAAAGGATTTATCGCGAATACTACTCAACTTCCCGACACAGGCCGGACACCTGTGGTTCATGTACCCCCTGATCAGCCTTTATTTATTCATTCCCGTCATATCCCCCTGGCTAAAAAAAGCTACAGCCAAAGAAGAATGTTTCTTCATCGGCCTGTTCCTGTTATCAACCTGCATGCCGTATCTCAACCGCTGGTGGGGAGAAGTTTGGGGACAATGTTTCTGGAACGAATTCCACATGTTGTTCTATTTCTCCGGCTTCCTCGGTTACCTGGTCATGGCACATTATATGCACACCCACCTCACCTGGAGCCGCTCCAAACGCCTCAGAACAGGAATTGCTTTGATGATTATCGGAGCAGTGTGGACGATCTACTCGTTTTATATCCAGGCGATACCCGGAGAAAACCTGTCCACTCCTGTTATAGAAATCGGATGGGCTTTCTGTACCATCAACTGTGTGCTCCTTACTACAGGAACCTTCCTGATGTTCAGCTGTATAAACCAGCCGAAGTCCCCGCGGCTCATCACCGAAATATCGAAACTCAGCTACGGCATGTACCTGATGCACATATTTTGGCTCGGCCTATGGGTAACGGTATTCAAGCATAACCTGGCATTTCCTACTGTCGCCGCCATTCCCTGTATTGCAGCAACGACATTTATCTGTTGTTTCGTGACGACAAAGATAATCTCGCTCATACCGGGCAGTAAATGGATTATAGGATAAAAACGCATACTGCCATTTTGAGCAAGGTATCCAATCGGTTACACCTTACGTCACCGATTGGATACAACAAAAAACTACTTCGTACAAAAACAATTTTACCGAAAACCGATAGAAAGATAATCCGGCCGATCACTCACTATGCCTCCGTCCGCTGAAAAGAGACACAATCCATAGCAAAACGATCGCCCCGATCGTAGCCACAACCAGACTGCCGATAATCCCACCGGTCGAATAAATACCCAGCAGACTGAACAACCAGCCCCCCAATACTCCTCCGATTATACCGACAACCAGATTCACGATCAATCCGAAACCTCCGCCTCGCATAATCTTACCGGCCACATATCCGGCCACAATTCCGATAATAATAAACCAAAGAAATGACATAATCCTATTATTTTCTTTGTTATACTCCAATCCGAAAAAATAGTTCATCTTTCCCCGCTAAAAATTTTTCCCTCGTAAACCATTATGAACTTGCCCGACTTATAATCCCGGCGAATCAGAACTTCACCAACCCGATTTCCGTAAACTTCCAAAAAAACAAAAAAATGATACGTAGCGGAATTTACACATTAGGAATCATCGTATTAACCGGAATCTTAGTACCGGCATACGCACAACCCGGGACGGACACCACCTGGAAAAGGGGTGGAAACATCGGGATAAACTTAAGCCAAGTCAGCCTGAGTCAATGGGCTGCCGGAGGTGATAACGCAGTAGGATTCAACCTGCAATTCAACTACTTTGCCAACTATAAAAAGGCGAAACACCTCTGGAACAATCGTCTGGAACTCGACTACGGTCTGAATAAAACCAAATCGGACGGCACCAAAAAAACAAACGACAAAATCTACCTGTCTTCCACCTATGGATACGAAATAGCGAAAAACTGGTATGCCAGTGGATTGATGACCTTCCAGACCCAATTTGCTAAAGGATACGACTACAACGTCGACCCGGACGTGTTTATCTCGCGTTTTATGTCTCCGGGATACCTCCTGATCGGTGCCGGTTTCACCTGGACCCCCAAAAGCTGGTTTACAGCGACCTTCACTCCAGCCACCTGGAGAGGAACTTTCGTCAGCAGTAAAATCCTTTCCGACCAGGGAGATTTCGGAGTTACCCCGGGTAAACACCTCTTTTCCGAATTCGGTGCTAACTTACGCATGGAAGCCAAATACGAATTCCTGAAAAACATGACCGTGTTCTCCCGGCTCAATCTTTACAGTAACTACCTGAAAGACCCCCAGAACGTCGATATCAGCTGGGATGTACAGCTCAACATGGCTATCAATCAATGGTTCTCCTGCAACATCACCACCAATATGATCTACGACAACGACACCAAAATCTTACAAAAAGACGGAACTAAAGGCCCCCGTCTGCAATTCAAAGAAGCCCTGGCCGTCGGTTTTCAGGTTACCTTCTAAAATCCTCGTTTCAGGACAAAAGGTCCGTCCCAGAATCCGGAACTCTGGGACGGACCTTTTGTCCCAATCGACTCCTGCCAGAAACACCGCCTCCGAAAGTCAAAATTCGAAGGTCCCTCTAAATCCTGAAAATTACATAAATTAAACACAGTTATTTAATAAAATTGAGATATTTGTAACATGAAACGATATCTCTTTTTATTTCTTATTGTTACTATTTACGGATGCCGGGAACAGGCGAACCGGCCAGCCCGGACAATTCCCCGGACAAGTGTGGCTTCATACAGTAATCCATTGTTAACATCGGGAGCAGACCCCTATGCCATCTACCATGACGGTGTATATTATTATACCCAGTCGATGTACGACCATCTTTCCATCTGGAAGACAAAGGATATTACCGACCTCAGGCATGCCCGGAGCAAAACCGTATGGCTCCCGGACGATCTGACCAATAGCCGGGACCTTTGGGCTCCGGAACTGCATTATCTCGACGGGAAATGGTATCTTTACTATGCAGCTGCCGGTATCCGGGCCGGGAGCCATCAACTATACGTACTCGAAAACAGCCATCCGGACCCGACCGAAGGCCGGTTTATCTACAAAGGTCAGCTCCGCACTTCCGCCGACCAAAGCTGGGCGGTAGATGCTTCGGTATTCACCCACAGGGATTCACTCTACCTAGTATGGTTCGGTATCCCCGAACAACCGATTCCTTATATTTTCAATTGCATTTACATTGCCCGTCTCGAAAATCCCTGGACACTGGCCACCCGGCCGGTTATGATCGGTATTCCCGATCAAAGATGGGAACGTCATGACCCGGAAGCCGCTTTTTCGATGGGTAGCCCGCAACCCTTAAAAAGTCCCGACGGCAATCTGATTCATCTGGTCTATTCGGCCGGCGGAAACCGGCCTCCTTATTCAGCCCTGGGACTGATGACCGCCCAAAGCGGCAGTAACCTGCTCGATCCGGCCTCCTGGAAAAAGTCACCACAACCTGTATTTTGCCAGAACGATACGCTGGGCGTATTCGGCCCCGAACATTGCAGCTTTATAAAATCTCCGGATGGGACCGAAGATTACATTTTTTACCATGCCCGCTATCGTCTGGAGCCAGCGGCCAACGATCTGCGGACACCTCGTTTACAGAAATTTTCGTGGGATAAAAAAGGTTTCCCGGTATTCGGGCAACCCATCCCCTGTCACGTCAAACAGCCCAAACCTTCAGGTACAGCGATATGAGAACTTTTTTCTTTTTTCTATTGATCCTATCAGCCGGATGCCGGCATACCGATCCCGACCTTGAAAACGCTCTCCGTCAGGCCGGGGAAAATCGCAGTCAATTGGAACAGGTACTCGATCATTACCGGAAC
>NZ_LARL01000100.1:0-7807 GCF_000980295.1 Odoribacter sp. N54.MGS-14
ACACTAAACTTACAGTCATTCCCATTTTGATTCAAACGATCCTTACTTAAAATCTCAAAAGTCGAAATACTAGTCTGCCCAGGTGCCGTATTTAGCAATTTGATTACATGATTGAAATTCACCCATACAGCGGCCCTGATCGTGTCATTTTTATCAATATCTTCACTCCAATCCAAACCGTTGGCTTTCAATAAAGATTTCTGTTCAGCTGTTGCCTTCATCAGATCGAATTCTGCAGGCCATCCTCTTGCCAGTAAAGTATCTGATGTCGTTTTAATTTTCAGTTCAGTCAGCCCCGCTGCAGAAGTTATCATCACTATTGCTTTTTTGGAGACACCTTCTGTCGTCAATATATTTCCTGCATCCATATCGTCAGCAGTAAACGTTACTACCGGAGCTTTTTTAGGCAAGAAATAAGGGGGTAAATCCACCTCCACCGGAATATCGATCGTTGAAGAATCAGTCTCAATAGCAATACCCGACAAGGCGCCATTTTTAGTCTGGGCCTTCAAGGTCATCTTATAAAATTCCTTCGCCTTTACATGGGCAATAGCTTCCGGATAAAACTGATAATAAATATCCGAACCCTTCGGTTTAAGCCCAAAACGCATCCGTAACTTTCCGGGCTTAAAATAACCTTCGCGTTTTTCATTTTTCAGAAAATGCAAAGAATCCCCAACGGTCTTGATGTCCACAAAATAATCATCGTAATCATAACCGAAACTTTCATCGAAAGTAATAGCCACTTTTGCTGCCGCAACCTTTACAGGAACAATCGTATCCAAAACATCTCCTTCTTTCAGCGTAATTTTGGTCTCCCCATAATAATAAGGACGGTCAAAAGCCGGCAGAATCGTATCACTTCCGAACCAACCGACTAATTTATAACTTCCGGGAACTACTTTGATCAAAGAAGGCAAGTTTCCATACTCCCATTCTTTCAAGACTTCAGCCCGGGTATTTTCTATCCGGACTTTAAATTCCTCTTCGGTAGGAACTGAAACAGAACGTGTAAATACGACTTCATCTAAAGTATAATCGGTTTTCAAGGCAAAAGATACGGCACTCGTCTCCTCTCCTTCAGAGAAATCGTCTATTTTACCTTTACTACACGCTAAAATAAAAAAAGCCAGACAACTCAGAAATACAATTTTCATTTTACTAAGATTCATTCAAATTCAGTTAAACGTATTCCAAAGTATAATAGTTTTAGATGTTGGGATAGAATTATCCCCCTATATATACATACAAAAAATAACAAAAATTATGCCGAAATCCGATCAAAGTTTAAAATATATAAAAAAAATTGCATTATTATATAAATAAAAAAACAGTCTGAAAGATTTTCAGACTGTAAAGTTTTCAGATATCCGGATCAATAATGGGCCAAACAATACCGATAAAGTCCGGCAACCGCATCTTCCAATAAATCGAGTACCAGCTCGAATCCTTGGGGACCTTCATAATAAGGATCGGGAATTTCGGAATATGAAGTGGATTTCCGGCAAAAATCAGTCATTTTAAAGATTTTCGCTCTTTCTTCCTCATTTATTGCTGCACGTTTTAAAGCCTCGATATTCTGGTCATCCATACCGATGATCATATCGAACTTTGCAAAATCGGCAGTCGGATAAAAAGTACGGGCACGACTATCCAGGACATATCCCCGGCGGCTTGCGTGCCGGCGCATCCGCTCATCAGGAAGAGCTCCGGCATGTCCGCTATAAAGTCCGGCCGAATCGATCAAGAACTCTTTTTCTTTGCCCTCTTTCTTTATCCATGCCTTCATGATTGCTTCCGCACCCGGAGAACGGCAAATATTCCCCAGACATACAAACAATATCTTCTTCATTTAACTAAACAACGAATCGACAAATTCCTCCCGGTTGAATACCTGCAAATCTTCGATTTTCTCACCGATACCGATATATTTCACAGGGATCTTGAACTGGTCGGATATACCGATAACCACACCTCCTTTGGCGGTTCCATCGAGTTTTGTAATAGCCAAAGCGTTCACTTCCGTCGCCAGTGTAAACTGCTTGGCCTGTTCGTAAGCATTTTGTCCGGTGGAGCCATCCAATACCAGCAACACTTCATTCGGAGCCTCCGGCAAGACCTTTTTCATTACATTTTTGATCTTTGTCAGCTCATTCATCAAGTTTATTTTATTATGCAACCGTCCGGCGGTGTCGATAATCACGACATCAGCTCCGTCGGCCTTGGCTTTACTTAACGTATCGTAAGCTACAGAAGCGGGATCGGCACCCATTGCCTGTTTTACAATCGGCACTCCGACCCGGTCTGCCCAGATCACCAATTGATCGACAGCAGCAGCACGAAAAGTATCGGCAGCTCCCAATACCACTTTTTTACCGGCTTCTTTAAATTTATAGGCCAACTTTCCGATCGTAGTCGTTTTCCCCACTCCATTCACTCCGACCACCATGATCACATAGGGCACACCGTTTTCAGGTAATTCGAACGAAGCGGCATCGTTAACAGTATTCTCTTTCAACAAAGCGACGATCTCCTCTTTCAACACCCGGTTCAATTCATCGACACCCATATATTTGTCGCGCTGTACACGCTCTTCGATACGTTCGATAATCCTGACCGTAGTCTCGACACCTACATCCGAGGTGATCAAAACCTCTTCCAGATTATCCAACACCTCGTCATCTACCTTAGATTTACCGACCACCACTCTGGCCAGCTTTTTAAAAACACTTTCCTTGGTCTTTTCTAACCCCTTATTCAGGTTCTCTTTTTTAGTCTTTCCGAATAATCCGAATAATGCCATTTCAATAAAATATGATAAAAATTTCAAAGCCCTAAAGTACAAATAATTTTAATATCAAGGCGGTAAGGTTTTATTAATTATTAAAACGGGCATACAAATTAGTCAAAAGTATTTAGCGGCAGACTAAGTCCGGCTTCCGGTACGACCGGTCAAACGTTTCTGACCTTGAGGCTCTTCGAGATATTCGGCCTTAAAAATCTGAACACATAAAACAAAGATAGAAAGCAACAAAGGTCCGAAAATAATCCCCATAAAACCAAATAAGGATAAGCCGATAACCACCCCGAAAATGGTAATCAAAGGATGTGTATCCGCCATTTTCCGCTGCAAAACCGAACGGATCAGATTATCGACATTCGCTACGATTACAATACAATAGACCGATAAACCCAAAGCCATCCACCAATGTCCGGTAGCTCCGATGTACAGAGCCAACGGAATCCATACGATAGCCACGCCGATCACCGGGATAACCGTAGCGAAACAGGACACAACTCCCCACAGAATCACTTCAGGTGCACCGAAAATATAATACCCCAACATAGCAATTCCCCCTTGAATGATGGCTAATAAAGGTACTCCGATAGCATTGGATTTTACCACCATATGAAATTCGTGCAGTACATCCCGCTTATTCCTCTGGTTAAAAGGTAAAATATCGATAATATAGTCCTCCATTTTCCGTCCGCCCACCAACATAAAATATAACACCAATATCAATACCAATACGTTGATAATAAAGTTACTGATACTCCCCATCAAGATTTGGCCGACTTTAGGCAGTACCGATAATAAAGCATCGATATTCCCTTTACTCAAAACATCGTATCCGGTCTTTTCCTGAACAAGCTTAGAAACATGCCCGATGGGCTCCATCAAACTTTTAGGATCGAGATTGATCGCCTGCAATTTACTGATTAAAAGCCAGACGACCAGAGATATCGGAATCAGAAAAATCAGAATAGTCTCGATTAACATGAGGGTAGCCATCAGGCTTTTTTTCATATGTTTCTTTTCTATCAGATAGAGCATCTGATTGCGAAGCAGGATATAGATGGTCGCTGCCCCCAGCAGTCCGCCTAAAAAAGGAGTAGCCTTGAAAAAGATCACCACTCCCATCACCAGGATAATGGTAATGAGGGAATACTTCCAATACTGTTCTTTTGTACTCATCTTCCACTTTTCTCTTGGGCCCATTCGAGAATAGTCGGACTTTGAATATTTACTCCGAATTTCCGGGCTTTCATCAAGATCCGGCGTGCCAGCTCTTCTTTTTTATCTTCAGGAGCATACCTGAAATAGGCTTCAGCTGCCCGGATATGCGGCGCATCGGGCATTGGAAATTCGCGGGTTTCGGGAATACCGAAATCTTCGTCTTTTAATTCGCGTCGTTCTTCTGTGTTCAGTTTATCGGCAATCTGTCCTTTCATAGCAAATTTCTTCAATTACAGAGGTTCTAAGGTTGCAAGAAAATAAACCTGACCGTTGCAACTTTCAAATTGTACGTTCGATGAGTTTAGAAAGTTATCGAATTGCAGGAGCCTGTGAGCACTTTTTTACCGTCACAGATGTACCCCATCGCAATTGAGAAGCTGAAAGATTTCACCGATCAGGAAGACCATGATCCGACACTTATCAAGCACGAAGAGAGGCCGATCGTTTTCTGATTTTACCGGAAAATATCGTCAGCGCAGCTTGTTACGGTTAAAATGCGGGCCGGCTTTACAAATAAAAAATAAAGTAGAAACGACGGTCAGGCAAGCTCCGAAAAGGTAGGCATGATTATATCCTCCGAAAGCCTGAGCGATGGCTCCGCCACACATCAATCCGATCCCGATCCCGACATCCCAACTGGTCAGATAAGTAGAAGTAGCCGTACCCCGTTGACTATTGGTGCCCAGATTGACGAACAAGGTATTGAAAGCCGGAAACATCGTACCGAAAGCCAACCCCTGTAAAAGAGCGATTACCAGAAAAATGACAGAAGTAGCTCCGGCATTCCACTTCACCCAATATGCACAGGCCGAGAGTGCAAAAAAACTGGCACAAGCCAGATACATCCCCAAAGAGATCACCTGGGTAATTCTCCCTTTATCGACCTGTTTGCCGGAAAAGATACGGGATACCGCCAAACCGACAGCCATAAAAGTGAAGTACAATCCCGAGCTCACCCCGATCCCTATTTCTTCGGCATACATAGCCACGTAACTGGTAGTCATCCCATACGGAATAGAAAGCAATAAAAGTGAAATACCGGCCGGTAATCCCTTTACAAGAAAAAAGCGGTCTAAAGAAATCGGTTCCCGTTTCACCGGTTGTTTAAAGGGCGTTTTTACTAAAGAAGCCATGATGAAGCCCAGACTTCCGGACACCAGCGAACAAGTAAAAATAACGGCATACGAACAATGTCCGTGCATAAACAATCCGGTCATCGGCCCGAAGCTCATGGCAATATTATTGGCCAGTCCATAATAACCCAAGCCTTCTCCCCGCCGGGAAGAAGGCAGGATATCTATGACAATCGTATTTCCTGCGACAGACACCATCCCAAAGGCAAACCCATGTACAATCCGTAAAGCGATAAACAAAACCAAAGCTCCGGCTAACATATACCCTCCGAAAATAACGGTGAAGACAAAATAAGCGAGCAGATACAAAGGTTTCCGACTGAAAGTATCGAGCATATACCCGGAAAAAGGCCGGATACACAAACACGCCAGCGTATAGCAAGACAAAATAAACCCGATCATCGACTTACCTGCCATAAACTGCTCTTTCAAATAAAACGGCAATACCGGCAAAAGCAAGTAGAAAGCAAAGAAAAGCAGGAAATTGGCTGCCAGGATATAACAAAAATTAAAAGAAAAAAGCTTGTCTTTAATCATAGCATATTCAAAACCAAATGCAAAAGTAATAATAATTAGTTCATAAAGTCCATCGACTTTATAAACATTTACTTTTGTATTACATAAATAATCCCGGCAGAATGAATTATTTTATGAAAAAAAGTTGCTGATCAGACTGCAACTCTCACACTCGGAGAATTTAGCCGGTTAGAATTTCAGGCTTCAAACTTATTAAATGAATCAACTGTTTTTCCTATTTAAAAACATGAAGTACAAAAATATGAATTATTCTCATTTTTAACATTATATAGACTTTATAACTCTAATAATTTTCGAATCAGATATTAAAAAAGTTCTGGTTATATCCATTCTCAAGCATACTATTGTATTTTTCTTCGTCGAAAGAGTAGAGATAAGCTCCTTTTTTCGAAGTAGAGTAGTCCTTTTTACCCGTATTGATCAGGATATTCATGCTATGGATCTTCTTCCGGAAATTACGTTTGTCGATTTCACATCCGAAAATCGCCTCGTAAAGCATCTGTAAAGAAGGAAGCGTAAACTCCTGAGGTAACAGGTTGAAACCTACCGGACAATTGGTCGCCCGTCTTCTCAAACGCCCCAAAGCTTTCGTAACCATCTGGTTGTGATCGAAGATCAGAGGAGGCACTTGCTCCAACAGTACCCATGCTGCATTATATGAACTCACCGCTTCTTTATCATAATTACGGATATCCATCAAAGCAAAATAAGCGGCAGAAACGACACGGGCTCCCGGATCACGTCCCACATCACTGAATGTCATCAATTGCTCCATATAAACTTTTTCCAAGCCGGTACAATCCCTCAATACCCGTTCCGCTGCCTGGTCCAGATTCTCATCCGCCCGCAAAAAACCTCCCATCAGAGACCATTCTCCCTTACAAGGTTCAAAATTCCGCTTTAATAACAACAACTTTAATCCTTCCTCATCGAAACCAAAAATAATACAATCTACAGCGACTTTGAAATCAGCCTCTTGTTCATAATACCTTATACTTTCCACCTCGTAAAATTTTTTTACAAAACAAGCAAAAAAATAATTATAAGGCAAATTTTTTCTACAGTTAAAAGTATAAGATACACTTAAGCTTCTATTTCTCGTATACCGATTTGTTTCTCACTTTCACAGGTCGTATTCCTTCGAGTGTTGGTGTCACCGGAAGAATTGTCCCATCTTTACCGAAATACATCCGGTCGATACACACTTCGCGGTGATATCCGGCAGCTTCCCCCATCGTGATCCCTTCCGGCCGTTTAAAACGGTGATATACGATATACCATTCGTCCTTCCCCGGCACTTGGATCACCGAATTATGCCCTGTCCCATAAATTCCTTTTTCGGGATCTTTCGCCAGGATCAGATTTGATTCCGGTATCTGAATCGGCCCGACAGGAGAATCGGCAATGCCATAACGTACCCGGTAATTTTCACTGCGGGTATCGTCTTCCGACCACAAAAAATAATACTTTCCTTTTCTGAAAATCACACAGGTCCCCTCCCGGAAAGTTCCGTCCGAAGGAGTAATCACCCTCTGGCTTCCAGGTACGATATTCAGCCTATCCCCGCTCAATTCGGCCACGGCCATAAATCCGTTCCCCCAATAAAGATAACTCTTACCGGATACCGGATCGGTAAATACATCGGGATCGATATTCTGTCCCCCGCTCACCCCCTGAGGCAAACGGTCGATCAAAGGTTTTCCCGAATCCTTGAAAGGCCCGGCAGGATGATCGGCCACAGCCACCCCCACTTTCTGAGCTGCCGTATAATAATAGAAATACTTATATTTCCCTCCGATCTTTTCTTCGGTAATACAAGGAGCCCAGGCATTCCGGTCGGCCCATTTCACCTGTGAGGGCAGATCGAGTATAATCCCTTCGTCCTGCCAATGTACCAAGTCAGGAGATGAGAAAGCCTTAAAACTGTTTCCTCCCCATCCCTCATACCCATCGGTGGTCGGATACAAATAAAACTTCCCCGTTTGCCGGGCAAACAAGATCGCCGGATCGGCATGAAAATCACAGATCACCGGATTACCTGCCTCCGGATCCGTCCCCTGATAGATTGTCCGCCTGCGGGCATTGCCCCAATACCGTTCCAATCGTCCGGCTTCAGCCG